>NZ_QGDU01000032.1 GCF_003149045.1 Fibrobacter sp. UWR4
TTCAATATTAATCAAAGGATTTCTTTTTTCATGACCGCCAGAAGGCTTTTACGGAACTACCGGCCTAGCCGGTAGTTTTCAGTTATACAAAAAAGTCCAGTCAAATGACTGGACTTCTTTCAGTGGTCGATACAGAACTCGAATCTGTGACCTCTACCATGTCAAGGTAGCGCTCTAACCAACTGAGCTAATCGACCATTAAGGTAGCCCAATGATAGAAATGTTATAGGGCTTTGTCAAGGGTTTTTGAACTTTTTTGTTGAATCAGTCCCTTTCGTCGTCAGGAATCCAGTAACGTAGACGCCCTGTAACGTGGATGGGGGGCAAATTTTCGTCACAGGAGTCCTCTCGGCGACAGTCCACGAAGTATAAGTTTAAATCGGCCGTATAGAGGGAATCCTTGATAATTTCGTCAAAATGGATATAACTCTTGTGTGTACTGTCATTTACAAGAGGTGCTTCCGAATGACCATCTACGCGCATCCAGGTAATTTCCTGAAGGTGCCCGTTGATGTTGGCCCTGCTGACGGGTGTCATTTTTTTTGCGGTAACAGGACTCTGTACAAGAAGGGATAATTGGTCGCCTCTATCACTTTTGTCCAAGTCCGTCTGTAAATAGAAGTAGGAGTGGCTGTTGTTGACGTAGAAGGGCGGTTCTGCATCGTTCTTGGATAGTTCGATGGTGTAGGGACCTTCTCCGTTCACCTTGTATTTGATATAGCCACCGCCGTCAATTTCCCAACTGCTATTGATATCACTGCAGCCCATGAACATGATGCCGGCGATCATTGGAAGAGTTGTTTTGACAGTCCTGAACTTCATAACCCTAAACTAGAAATTATCTTTGGGTAGGACTCTTCTATGGCGGACAATTTCAACATCAGACGGATGGATGTGGTCACTCCTTGTGGGGTGGTTCATCTGGCTGCGTTCCCTAAAGGAGGGGATGGTATCCCGCCTCATCATGAGGTCATCTTTAGGATATTGTCCGACTATATAGGCGCCCCTGTAACTGCAGGGGACCTTCTTTCCGTAGAGGGCGAATCCGCGAGCGTTACCCCTAGACCGACATTCCCCAAACTGGATTTTGATGTCAACTGGACTCACTCAGGAAAGGAATGTGTGGTGGCTTATGGTCCCCGCGGCTCTCTGGTCCAAAACGTGGGGCTCCATCTTGGTGTTGATATGGAAGTCCATAATCCCAAACATTTGCGGGTTGCAAAACGCTTTTACGCCCCGGAGGAAAACGTCTGTCTGGAATCCTTGGATGAGGGCTTGCGTTCCCAGGAATTTTTCCGTCTGTGGTGCCGTAAGGAAGCTCTCTTTAAATGTGTGGGCGGATCGTTCTTTGAGGGGTCTGTAGGTCGGAACGTCCTGGTGAATCCTCTTTCTGACGGAAATCGTCTGGTCCATTTCGTGGACCTTCCATGGGATGGTCCTTCTAGCCTTTGTGTGGCTGTGTGTAAGGATTGAAAAAAGCCCTCGTATGTGAACGAGGGCTTTCGTAATGACTTGCCTTGAAATTAAGCGTTGCCGTCTACGGGACCGTCACCGAGGGAGTGTTCGCCTTCGGCAATAGGTGCGCCCGGCTGCTTGGGGGCTTCCAGGACGTACAGCGGCAGGCTGATCAGTTCTTCTCCATCCACAGAGAGGCGGATAATGTACTTGTCCGGACGCTGGATGGGGAGGCGCTGCAGGTTCAGGACCAAGTTCACTGCTGCGGTATCGAAACCCTGTGCAACCGGTTCCAGAGGAATCTTGGACTGCATGGGGGGGACGATGGGCTTGCCGACCACGTCTTCGAATACAAGGGACAGGTCGTGCTGGCCTGCTTCTGCACGCTGGTAGCGGATGCGGAATGCTGCAGAGCACTGAGGAATTGCCATGGGGAACTGCGGTGCAAAAATACGGTCAAATGCGCCCAGCATGTTCAGGCGGCCGCCCATGCCGTTTGCGGTTGCTGCGTCACAGATTGCTGCAATTTCAATATTCATTAATGGATCTCCCAGTTGTCGGCCACATACTTCATGAGGATGGGCCCGTTGTTATTAGACTTGTCGCCAGTTGCTCGGCCTAGCATGGATACAAGGACTTTTCCGTCGTTGTCCATTGCCAGGTTCGGACTGGAACCGCGTAAGTTGTATACTTTAGCATTGTAGAAAACTGCACTGAAGTATGGCAACTGGTTTTCTCCGTAGAAGGTCCATTTGTCGTCATTCAGTCTAAATACGTGGACTTGGGAGGTGCCGGGACGTCCTGCATCGTCAATTGCGACGTAGACTTTTTCGTTGCTTGCTACAAGACTAATATGGTAGGCGATATAGCCTTCATACAAGGGCTTGGAGAATGCGTTGCCAGTCTTTGTCCAGGAAATCTTTGTTCCACTTACAGTTCCCTTGTGGACGTAGGGACCGTAACTTTCCACATCTCTATTCAGGAAGCCCATATAGAATGTGCTAGAATTTGCAACGGCAAGGTTGATTCCATTTACATTCTTGGCGAAATTTTCATTTGAACTTTGCTGGGTGTAGGTGCTGTTGAGCAATGCGCTGGAGGCGTTATACTCGGATGTGGTATCCACAGCGACGACAACCAAATTTCCATTGGGCATGAACTCTGCAGCGATTTCGCGGAATTTCATAGACCTTTTATCTTTCTGTATAGACAGGATGTTCTTGCTTGACCAACTGGTCCCGCTAAGAGTTGCCAGATAGTTCAGCTTATCGGATTTCTTCACGTATACAACGATAGGAGCCTTCGTAGATGGATTACAAAGCAGCTTGGGACTTGTGACGGAGGAAATGGATGTTGCATTACCGAAGTCGGAGGTTGCCTTTGCGGATTTGTAAACACTGAACTTATTGGAGGTTTCAAGAACACCGACGTATAGATCTGTTCCGTCCGTAGCCATCTTGATGGTTGTAATGGAATCTGTGGTGGTTGCGGAGGCAACGGGAGCCAGTGTGCCGTCCTTCAAGGTGCCGACCTTCACGGTGTTCTTGTCAGAGAGGTACGCAACCACAGGGATGTTGTTCACCATGGTTAGAACAGGAGCGGTATTCATCTTGGAAACGGCAAGAACCGTGTCTTTACCCATGTTTCTCCAGGCCTTCTTGAAGTAGACCGTATGGCTTACCGTTTCAGCCTGGTGTCTAGCCTTGAAGGCTGCGGTGGTGGGGTTCATGGTACTGTCATAGTAGTCCAAGGTGATGGTCATGGAACCTTCACTGGTGCTTCTGATAAAGGCTGCGTTGAATTCGTATTTGCTTGTGTCCAGGGTGCCGTCAGGTTCTCCTCGGTAGAAACTGTTGCTCTTATCGCCGAGGTTGCTGAATTTCCAGTTAAAGGTCTGGCTGTTCTTGTTGCCCAGTTCGCCCAGTTTGGAATTCATTCCACCCCATTTGTCTGTGTAGAAGTAGATGGCCTGGTTATCGACTGCATCATCACCGCTCCACGGATAAACTGTATCGGCGGCGGTAATGACACCTACAGGGTGCTGCTTCATGATACGTATGGTCGTAGTGTCGCTGAAGGTTGCCTTGGTGCTGGCTTCCTCTGCAGAAACGATACAGTACATGTCCACACCCTTTTCTGAGTAGGATGAATCTTTGGGAACAGCGAAGGACTTGTTGTTCTTTTCGTAATCGTATTTGGTTATGGACTTCTCAAGAGAACTTCCATCCTTGATGGATTTACATTCCCAGGTGAACCAGTTGATGCCTTGCCATACATCGTTCACCTTTGCGTTTAATGAGAATCCATCGCCAATATTGAGAGTAAGCTGTTCGTCTGTCACCCAGATCTTGGGCTGGTCGGTGGAGAACTTCAGGGTCATGGTATCGGTAGCTACGTTACCGTCGTTGTCAGTTGCGCGGGCGACGCAGTAGTAGAAGGCTTCCGGAGCGGGGGCTTTCCATACGGTATCATAGGCGGCGACAGTCTTCCAGTTTACTGCAATCTGTTCAGGAGTGCCGCAGCTCCATTCTCGCTTGACAATGGATCCCGGATCGGAAGGAACTCTGTTGTCGTCAGTTGCTGTTGCCCCTAACTGGATGTTGTAACCTTCGCGGATGGTCAGGCTTTCATTGTTGACCGTTACGGTGGGCGGTGCAAGAATGATATTGATGGAAACGGTGTCCTTGGCCGTGTTTCCGTCATCATCGGTGACTCGGATGACGCACTTGTAATTGTCCTGTGCCGTGGATGGCATGCGTAGTTTGGCGTAGGAACTGGATGTGCTGGTAACATTCATACCGATGTTGACAGATCCTGCTGAGCCGCAGCCCCATTCATATTTCACCAGCGTGCCTAAGGAGTCCTTGGCGATGGCGTTAACTTCGATAGTATCGTTGATGGTGACGGTCTCGTAAACTTCCGGAAGCATGGCTGTTACTGAGGGACGGCCGACTACGATCTTGTAGGTGGCGGTGTCGCGAGCTTCGTTTCCGTCATCATCCTTGACCATGACGACGCAGTAGTACTTGTCCATGTCGTTGGACGGCATCTTGACGGATGTTTCTGCACCGGGCATTACGGTCCAGCTAGGATCGGAAAGTTCTCCCAGATTATCGCTGCAAGCGACGTTGTATTCTACAATGGAACCGAGTTCGTCGTTGGCGATTGCCTTGATGGGGGTAACTGCATTGATCTTTACGGTGGCGGACTTCGTTGCCAGGGTGACGGTGGGAAGGTCGAGCAATGTCTTGAACACGAGAGTGTCCGGTTCACTTTCTTCGCCATCATCGTCCATTGCCTTGAAGTAGCAGGTGTAGCTATCTGTTTCTGTACCCGGCAGTGTGATGGTAACACTTTCGGTAATGCTTGCGGCTGGAGTTTCGATAGCCTTTTCCTGGTCCGGATCCAGGATGGGGGTCACGCCCTTCTGGGCGTTGAAGCAATTCCACTTGAGCTTGTTGACGGTGCCAAACTTATCGTTTGCGGTTACCTGAATATCAACTTTGCTATGGATCTTGTAGCCCTTGCTACTGGGATCCTTGACGATTGCGCTTACGGAAGGAGGATCGCTAATTACTGCCACGATGACAGTGTCTGCGCCCTTCTTATCGGGTTCTACAACGTCAGTCACGCTAGCGATAACCTTGTAGGTTCCTGCCTTGCTGAAGGCGAGCGTGCCGTTTTCTTCGTTAGTGGGGCAGGTGTAACCGCTGGAAATATTTTCGCCACATGTCCAGCTGATCGTAAAGTCGTTGCCGCCTTGACCCTTGACTGCCTTTACCTTGAAATCAATGGGGTCGTTGACTGTGACGGTGGCCTTGAAACCTGGTTCCGTGAACATGATTACAGGGTTCAGACCGAGAACGCCGAACTTGACCTGGCGTTCCAGAAGAACTCCGTTTTCTTCGTAGGTGGCGGTCATCAGGTAGTCCACATCCGGCTTGGCGGTGGGGATGTCGTCAAATGTGATGGTGAGGGTCGCCTTGCCGTTTTCATCGGCGTTGGTCTTCTTGGTCTTTGTCACGATCTTGTCGCCATCCTGTTCTTCCCAGGTCCATGTAATGGACTGGGCTGCCGGCAGGGCGTTGTTGACTTGGGCTGTAAACACCAGGGATTCGGTGGATGAGATCACTTCCTTCTGGGCGCCGTTTACATCCAGAGTCATGGTTGTTGCACTTACGACGATGTCCTGTTTGACTTCGGTCTTGTTGCCGGAGATGTCCTTTGCGCCGTATACGAGATGGTGTACTCCATCCGTCAGTTCGGTAAGATTTGCCTTGCAGTTGGAAACAGGTTCTCCATGGACCTTGCCGCAGGTCAGAGCCTGCTTTGCGTCGTCCAATGTAGCGTATACAGTGTCGATATGGCTACCCAGGTCGCGAGTGTACACGGTCATGCTGTATTCGCGAACGCTCAGGGTATCTACATTGTCCACCAGCAGGACTGGAGCGGCAGTGTCTTTCAAAATCATTTCCGGCACAGGGTATTCGCCAGATTCAATGTATAGTTCCTTTATGGTGTAGAGGGCGTATTCCTTTTCTGTAGAGGACTTTGCCGTGACGTTGAAGGTTCCGCTGCTATCTACGGTAACGGTGTAGTTTCCGTTGGCGTCAGTCACCGCGTCATAAATCTTGTTGCCATCGCTGAATTCCACACGGATTCCGGTATGGTTGGTTCGGTTTTCGAACTTGGCAACGCCGGTAAAGACCGCTTCCGTGGAATTTTTCTGCCCGATAAAGAAGTTCCAGGGACGGCTGGTATTGCTGTTGGTCTTGATGCGTTCCATCCAAACGGTGTCGTAACCATCGGTAGCCAGCATTTCCCAATAGATTCGTCCTTCCAAACTCTTAGAGGGATTGTTTAACAACGTGATGACATTTTCCCCGGCCGCATTGCGAGGTTCAAACATATTCAGAACGTAGTTTTCCACAATCAGGTCATCGTCTGTAAATGCTGTGGTAGGAGCCTTGCCGCTTAGGGACTTCTGTGCCCATATTGTGTAGCGGATGTCCTTGGGATTGTCTACGTCCGTCACCTTGTAGTAGAAGAAGAATGCTTCTTCTGAAGTGTAGTGGCGGGAGCCGTCTTCCGGACTAATAATGGAAAGTTTCGGAAGCTGGTTGAAATGGAGGTTTACGCTGTCCTGGGTTTCGTTGCCGTCATCATCAACGACGATGACGTAAATTTTTTGGTTGCCCATGGAGTCAATATAGGCGGTGTCGTTTTCGATGGTCAGGTTGAATACATCGTCCTTGTCTTCGGGTTGAGTGTATTTCCATTCCTTAGCTTCGCCCTTTCCGCTTGCATCCAGATCCACCAGAATTTTCTCGATGGTCCCGAAAGAATCTGTTGCGGTGATGGGGAAGGTGATATTTCCGTTATGACGGGTCCAGAGGGTGTCCTTAGGAACCTTGAGAACGGGCTTTGTGTTGATGACCTTAATGTAGGCACGCTTGGTGTTCGTTCCTGCTGTGTCGGTTGCGTTGTTACCGTCCGTTGCAATAAAGAGGGGATAGTAGACGCCTTCTTCGGCATAGGCCCAGGCTTGGGGTTTGGCGTTATCACCGATGATAACGGTGTCCTTGCCGTCCTTCTTAGTCAGATTCCACTGGAAACGGTAGATCTTATCCACATTGCGAGGAAGGATGCCCATCATGTAGACGGTGTCGTTTATGGAAACCGTCAGAGTGTCGGGCAGGGAATCCGCCTCGTTTACCGGGGTATTAGCGAGAGAATCCAGGAATGCCTGGGGGTTCTCGAAGTTGGTGGTGGATACGTAGACTCTGGAATGATTATTCTGCAGACTGACGTTTTCCTTGAGAGGAGACTCTCTGGAACAGTTGACCAGAGCGCCCAATAAGGCTAAATCAAGGACGATTGTGAGAAAACGATGTAAACCCATGGCAAAACCCTTCATAAATCAAACACAAAATTATCAAGTATAATCTATCTTTTTTTTTACAAAAGGTGATAAGGTTCAACGCACGGATGGAGCTTTGAAATGGATGTAATACCTCTCTGGTACTGGTTGATCGTGTTTTTTGTTTTCGGCGCCTGCGTTGGGAGTTTCTACAACGTAATTGTGTACCGTATGCCTCGCGGAATCTCCCTGGTGAATCCTCCTTCCCATTGCCCACTTTGCAAGAAAAGAATCCCCCTCTACTTGAATTTGCCTATTATTGGCTGGATTATTCTAAGAGGGAAGACCGCCTGCTGCCATAAGCCTTTGAACATCATCTATCCCATTGGGGAATCCCTGTGCGGTTTGCTGGGGGCCCTTGCCCTTTTTGCGGCCGTAGCGGTAAACTATGGTGGTGTGGTTCCTGAACTTTTCAGTGCCCCGGTGGTGGCGCCTGCGGTGTGGGCCGATGCCTTGGCCATGTTCTGGCTGTTACTTGCTGTATATCCGGTTTGTGCCGTGGATTTTAAGTACAAGCTGATTCCGGATTCCATGAGCATTGGCGGCATTGTTGCCGGACTTGCCCTGTCTTTTATTCCTGGCGGGATTACACCGCTGCAGAGCTTGATCGGTGCAGTTGCTGCAGGGGGTGGCCTCTGGCTTCTGGGCGTTATTGCTAGCAAGGTCTTCAAGAAGGAAGCCATGGGCTTCGGGGATGTAAAGCTTCTCGCGGGATATGGCGCCCTCATGGGCGTCCAGTCTGCATTTATGATTCTGGTCATTGCCGCCATCGTAGGCATTATCGTCATGATTCCTTACGCCAAGATGCAGGCGAAGGTGGCCGCCAAGGCATCCGTCGACGACTCCGAAGACGCTCCGGGCCAGATCCCCTTCGGGCCGTTCCTTGCCATTGCCGCTCCCGTAATTTACCTGTGGGGCGGTACGCTGCTGCAGATGTATTTGCAGTTTGTCATTGGGGAATAACTGGTTTTTAAGTTTACAAGTCGATTTTACCCATTTTTACCCATTTTACCTATAAACGGGCTTTAATTGCAGCTTTTATAGGTAAAATGTTATTTTGTTTGTAAAAAAAGTCGCCCGTTGCATGCCTAAAACCGCTGAAAAAGCTGTTTGACGGGCCTAAGTTGACGAAAAAATGTCTTTTTTTGCTTGTTATGTCCCGACTTTTACCTATAAAACGGTGTGAAAACTCGCTTTTATAGGTAATTTCATGCAAAAAACGAATTCAAAAGCTATTTGCTGAACGTCTGATGGGTGATAAGCCAGGCCTTCAGGCGGTTCCAGTTGCTTTCTCCGTTTTTCCTAATGTTGCTGGGCATTCCGAACATTACAAAGTCCCTTAGTTCCACATTGCCAATGTTCATGAAGGAATTTCCGCCTTCGTAATAGGGGAAACTGTCGCCCAACTTTAGGTCGGTATCGCGAAGAATCCCGCCGTCCACTGCTACGGAAAGGTGGTTTCCGACCATGACCATGGAGAAGATGTGCTCTTCGCCATCGAGCAAGTTTGCCTTGCCGTAGACGACCGTATCTGTTACCACGGAATCAGTACCGCTGTAGACGCGGACGCAAACGCTCTTGGAGCCGGCCTCGCACTGAAGGATTTCGTAACCCTTAGGACGGCCGCTTTCAGTGGAATCTACGGTGCTTAGGAGAACCGCGGCTTCCTCGAACTCGCTGCCGTCGGCCTTGACCTTGAAGCTGAATCCCATATAGGTACGGTTCCAGTAGGCGGAACTGTTGACCAGGGCGGTGTCAGCCAAGGATTCCACAGCTGCAAAAATACTGGTTCTGCTGGAATAGGGGATTTCGTCAAAGAGAACGTAACTTGTAGCGTTCGTATCGATGAACGAGATTTCGGCCCAGTAAAGATCCTTGCTGCCTGCAGAAACGAGCTTTGTGATGCTGTTGCCGTTGATGATGTAAGGCTTTTCGGCGCTGGTCTTTACAGGGACCAGGATCCTTTCGATGGATTTATCTGATAGGGAATCTATCTGGTTGAGAACACTTTCCGGAAGCTCAAAACTCAGGGTGTCCACCGCATCCTTAGCAATGATGGGTTCGCTTAACATTGCGCAGCGCATGGAAACCATTTCTTCGTCGCCGCTTGTTTTTTCGGTTTGTACGGCACAAAGCTTTTGGTAAACTCCCTGAGGAACGTTTTTCATGACGAAGGTTCCCGCTTCGATTTCGTCGGCGCTCATCACGTGGCAAACGCCGATGTCATCCAGGCAAGCGTTGTCGCCCTTCTGGAAGGCCTTGGCGGGGAGGGTGATGTCTGTTACCTTGCCTGCGGACTGTTCAGGAATTTCAAGATAGACGCTGTCGCCTTCGCCCATGCGCTTGTAGTCCTTGAAATTGATGGTGTGGACGCTTGCCAAGGTGCTGTCGCTGGAAGCCACCAGCAACTTGTAGTCGATGTAGGTGACGTGGGTAGCGTCGTCCACCTGTTCAAATTCGCCGTCTTCAAGGGGTGCAAAACCATGGTAGGTGGCCTTGTAGACTACGTTATCGAACTTGTAGGTTCCGTTGTCGTCGGTGGTGGTTTCTTTTCCGGAGCCACCGAAACTGGACAGGCGGACTCTGGCCAGTTTCAACGGGGAACCGCTTTCATCTGTGGCTGTGCCCTGGACGCTGACCATGGCGTAAGTGCGGTCGTAGGTGATGCAATTGGTTGTAACGTTGGATTTTAACAGGGCCTTCGTTGCATTCTTTTTTCCGATGTTTTCGGGAATGCTGTTGCTGCAGCTTTCAACATCTACAAGCCAGTCGCCATTGGCAGCCTGTTGGCCGGACTCGGTTTCGGTCCATACGCTTGCTGTGTTGGGATCGGAACAGCCCACGATGCCCGCGAGACTAAGACCAGCGATACCCACGCCAGCAATGAAACCACAAGCCTTCTGCAAATCGTAACTCATCATTCGCAATTTCATTATTTACCCCCGTTGTTCTCAAGATTTGAGAACATATGCAAATTCAGCTGATATACGCCGTCGGCCTTTTCCTTGTCTTGTGAAATAATCTGGCGGGCCTTTGCCTTGAATTCCTGCACCGCCTCCTCCAATTCCTTATAGGCGTTGCTAGACGCGCTAAAGGTCAAAGTGCTCATGATGGCCGGAGCCTTAGGAGGCGTCATCAGCGCCTGCTTGGAAAGTTCAAAACACTGCAGCTGGTATTGCTTGATCAGCTCCGCGTTGTTGTAGGGTCCGCTGGAAATGGATTCCTTGGTAGGCTTCCAGAAACCGTCTTCATTCTTGCGGGTAAGTCCCAGTCGCTGCAACAGGTCCAGAGAATCCTTTAGCTTACCCAGGGGAACCTTGGGGAAAATTCTCTTCTGGACGGGGGCCATGTCGTCTGTAACGTCCATGGCGTCCAGGATGGCGAACAGGGCGCTGTTATACCAGTGGTTGTAATATTCGTAGGCGTCCGTGTTCATGATGTGCTGCGGATTGGGGTGCATCTGCAGCAGTTCTTCCATGGCTTCCTTGCGGAGGTTGTCGTTCTTGGCCTGGTCCACCTTCACCATGATTTCGAAGTACTTGGCTTCCTTCTTTTCGAGGCCAAGGACTTCAATAAACTTGGCTACCATACGGGGGCTGACCTTTTTACCGCGGAGCACGTCGGCAAAGTAGCTGCGGGATTTTTCCATGCCCAGCAGGTTGCAGATTTCGGTACGGGTAAAAGTGGGCTCGGACTGCACGCGGGCGGCCTGGTATTCTTCCAAATACTTACGGAAGTGAGTAAACTGAAAAATGTCGATATAGTTTTTCACGTTCTCAAATATAACTATTTTTTACATAAAAATGAGAAAATTTTTGAGAACTTCCTAGCGTTGTGACGAAACCGACAATTTTTGCCCTATTTCGTTGATCCTGGAAGTTTTTTAGTTGTTGTTCGGGATCGTTTTGCTCGATAATTACACGTTTTTTGTACTCAAAAGGTCCAATTTGCCCAAAAAAGGGGTATTTTTGAGAAAGAGGTATTATTTATGGGCGTTTTTAATCACGGGATTTTTATTTCTGCAGGCTTGCTTGGTCTAAGCCTTTGTTCTACCCTTTTTGCCCATCCTGCAGCTCCCGATGCGCCAAAGACTGTAAAGAATGCCGATGGTTCCGAAGTAACCCTTCAGTTCTATGGGGATGAACATTACCATTACGCCACGACTCAAGACGGGTACTTGGTTGTTTCGGATAGTGGTTCCTTTGTGTATGCCGACGAAGATGGTAAGCCTACGAAGGTGAAAGCCCGTAATGAGCACAAACGTACGGAAAAGGAACAAAAATTCCTAAAGGGACTGGATCGTCAGAAGTCCAAAAAAATGCACCGTGCAAGACATGTGGATAAATATCCCGAAGAATCTGCGGAGGTCGACTCACTTGGCCCCGTAGCGCTCCGTAAGGCTCCTGCCGCATTGAATCGTCCCACACCTCAACGGTGGGTGGTGGGAGAACGTTGGATTCCAGTCCTTCTCATTGGAACTACGGACAAGCCTTATGCGGATTCCGCCGAAGTTTATGCCATGCTGAACCAGGAAGGCTATAATAAGGAAGGGAATATTGGCAGCCTTAGAGATTACTATCTGTTTTCTTCCGGTGGTAAGTTTAGCCCTCACTTTGATGTATATCCATTACAGTTGAATGTCCCCTTGACCAGTTTTGGTAATGGGGATAGCTATAGCGAAGGAAACTTCACCAAGGCGGGGGTAAATGCCCTGACCGCTCGCAAGGATTTCCAGCAGAATGCTTCCAAGTATTGTTCTAGCGGAACCGCAGTGGACGGATTCATTTTCCTATTTCCGGGAAAGGAAGTGGATGCCCTTAAGCAGAGCGAGAAGTTTTGGGGGCATCAGTACTGGATGCAGTACAATGGAGCGGGATCCTCCTGGTCTAAAGGTTATACTAGCCAGGGGTATACCTTTAACACATATTTGTTTATTGCACAGTATGACGATTATCCGCAGAGTCGTACCTTGACTGCCATGGGTATTTTTGCCCACGAATTCAGCCATGTGTTGGGCCTTGCTGATTTGTATTCCGTTTCCAATTCTTCCATTAAGGGTCCCTCTCCTTATGATGTGATGACCACTGGCATGTATAATGGAAACTGGCAGACTCCGCCCTCTTTTTCCGCCTTTGAAAGGGAGTCCATGGGGTGGCTTACCTTGGAAGAACTTTCCCAGAATAAGGTTTATTCTCTCGGTCCTTTGTCCCAGATGCAGGCCTATTCGGTAACCAATCCCAACAGTAAGGACGAATACTATGTGGTGGAGTATAGGCCTGCAGAAAAGTACGATGCCTATATTGGGCAAAATAAAAACGGCATTTACTTGTGGTATATCGATTATGATTACACAGCCTTCGAGACGGACAACGACCCTAACAAAAACGTGTTGCATCAGCGAGTGGCTGTAAAGCAGGTGATGGGTAGCGACAATAGCTACTACACAGATTTTTCCTATACAAATGCTGGTGGAACGGCTTTGATTCCTGGCATCTACAATTTGAAAATTCTGAAAGGAAAACAGGCCTGCTTTGCTACCGGTGCAAATCTATCCGTGGATTGTCAGCTGCGTTCATCCTCCAGTAGCCAGGTCGCGCTATCTTCCAGTAGCCTGGTTGTTCAATCCTCCAGCAGCCAGATTGCTCAATCCTCCAGCAGCCAGATTGCTCAATCTTCCAGTAGTTTGTCCGCTCCGTCCTCCAGTAGTCAACTTGCGCAATCGTCTAGCAGTTCCGAGAGTTTGCGCATCACCAATCCGTTGTATTGGGATTCTCAGACTGGTGTCAAGACCGTTAAGGTATTTGATCTTCAAGGGAACCGAGTCTATATGGGTCAAGTAGATGGAGTTCTTTCCGCCTTCCATCTGGAAGGAATTCTTCCTGCGGGGGCCTACGTCATGCATGTTTCTCGAAACAATCGAACTCTTGGAATTCGGAAAATCAGAATTCCGTGATTGTAAAGGAATAAGATGGTTTTTAAATAATACATGTTGTATCATTTATAGACGAGTATCGGTAAATCACGGCTAGAAAGTCGTGATTTTCTTATTCAGAGGCTTGCTCTTGATTTTTGATGAAGTTAATTTTTCTTTGTAAGAGTGGAGGTTAGTCTATGAATACACGCAAGATTTTTACCAAGTTCGTTTTGACGGTTGCGGCCTTTTTCTGGGCAGGCTGTGGAGATGATTCTGATTCGAAACATCCCGTTGTAGGGCCTATCTCGGACTGTTCTGACGACGATTCGTTGAACAATGGAAATATGTCCTCTCACTGTGGCGGTGGTATGATCGCCCTTTATGGGGTGGCGCCTGTCTTTGATGAAAGCTCCTCTTCTATTTCCAGTTCCGATAGCTGCGAACAGGGCTGCGATGAAATGATCAGCAGCTCATCCGCAATGGTGGATAAGGAAGCTGCCCTTGCTCGTGGGCAGGTTCTTTGTGAAGATCATGGCGGAGTTGAACGTGCTATTCAATATGAACCTCCTTGGGGAAGTCCTGAAACTAGAGGCGAGTCGCAAGCTCGTTTTGAGGTTATGAAAAAAATTGACTCTACCTTAGAATCAAAGAAACTTTCTTCTTCTAAAAAGCGGTGCCTGGAAAATGTAAAAGAAGAACTTGATATGGGTATGGTCGCCTTGTATGGGGCTCCCATGTTCGACAATCCCAATGACATCTGGAAATACGACTGCAAGGATGGAGAGTCCGTGATGGATGAAAAATACAAGGAACTGTACGACGCTGATGTGGCTGCGGTGGAAGCTGCGAAGCGGGGACACCTTGCTGAATTTCAAAAAAGTCTAGACAAGTGCAATTGAATTGCCAGAAGTTGCTCCATTGAAAACGAAAAAATCGCAGGCGCGGAACCTGCGATTTTTGTATTGAAGAGAGAAATTTTTTTAGCGGGCTTGCTCTGCGTTGCCTATTTATCTGCTTTGCCTACTTGTCCGCCTTGCCGCCCACCTGGAATAGGGCGAATTCCATCTGGAATACTTTATCGCTGCCGGCATCTTCTTCGGCGATGAGGGCGATTTCCTTACGGAAAGCGTTGATACGTTCCACGATGCGTTCGTAACCTTCCTGGCTGATGCCGAGGGTTAGGCCTGAGATATGGCGCTTGCCCGGCGGATCGCGGTCGATGGAATCGGCGCCCATCTTGAGGCAATTCTGGTGGTAACCACGAAGTGCCAGTTTGGAGGTGCGGTCACCGGTGGTGATGGCGCTTTCCGTCAGGATGTACTTGCCGTTCTCGTCCTTCTTGATGAGCTGGCACTCTTCCAGGAGTTTTACCGACTGCTTGGCTTCTTCAGGTGTGATTTTGGGATTCACCAGTTTTGCTAATGCCCCGTAGTCTCCGTCAAATCCGAACATTCCAATCAAGCTTCGGATAAAAAGATGGCGGGGATGGGAGTAGATCATGTACTGTGCGTGACCTAATAAATGCTGTTTTTCGGCGAAACGGACTACCTTTAAGGCTGCCTGCATTTTTTCGAATGCGGTATTGCGGTCTTCGGTGGTTTCTGCCTGGTTGAATTCTACAAGACCGATGAAAAATTCCGTCTCGTGCTTTCCTAGGCGAAGTCCGGAGGCTACCTTAGGAATGCTTTGCTGGCTCAGGTTCTTTTCGCCATTCATGACTCGGCTGATGAAGTCCTTGGCCTTGAAGCCAATCTTGTCAGAAAATACGCGCAGGGAGAAAGCGGCGTTTGCAGCCTTCTTCTGGTTGTAATAGTCTTTCAGAAATTCCCTGTAATCCAGGTATTCGAAGACTTTTTTCTGTTTTTTCGTTTCAGCCATGCTCAAAATGTAAGAAAATGTTCAAAAATAGGAATGAAAAAAACATTTTTGCCGTTGTCTAGGAACAACGATATTCTGTGATGAAAAGAAAAAAGGGTGGTTAAAATCACACTTTTAGGGTACATTTTACATGTGTTTGGATGCGACGGTTAAAATAAGGCCGTTGTCTAAAAAGGGATGTAAAATGGGAAAGTGTGTAATGGGAAAGATGGTTGCAGGTATGGTTCTGGCCAGTACGTTTGGAGTGTCTCAGGCCGCCATATCTGCAGGAGAAGTAGTGACGCTTCCTGCGGATGCGAATTTGGGAGGTGGCGATAAGGTGGGTTCCCAGCTTATTGCTGCTACATACAACGCAGGAAAAGGCCCCGGAGTGTGGATTGTGGCAGACGGCGGATATCGCCTCTACCATAACGGAGCCTTGCTGGCTGAAGATAATCAAGCCGGACGCGTCCGCTTCATCCCCATGACTCTTCTTCCTGGAGAAAATGCCTTCTCTGTGGTGGGCGTTAATGGTGCAGGTGCTCCTGGCGTAATGGTGCAGATTGATGACCTGGATCGTTCCTACTACAGTGGCAGCGATTGGAAGTCCAAGCCTGGTGTCGGTAGCTCTTCCTGGAAAAATAAAGGTCGAGACCTTTCCCAGTGGGGTGGTGCAACTGTTCTCAGCTATTCCAATACGAAGATGCCTAGTGGCGCCGCTTTAAATGGTTTTGCTCCCAACACTCAGGCGAAGTGGATCTGGACGAACAGCGAAGAGGACGAAAAAGCGATTTTGCTGTTCACTCTGAATATAAAGGCTGAGGGTTTCGGTGCCGTTACTACGGGCGGTGATGCCGGAAAGATTGTGATTGCGTCTGATACTGCGACAATTATCAAGAACTTGAAATCCAATGACGCCGTTACGATTCTTATTCCGGAAGGAACTTATGACTTCCGCAAGTTCCGTAATGCGGTGACTGAAGCCAAGAGCAAGAACCGTACGTGGTGCAAAAAGACCTGCGACGGTAAGAATGCTGTAACAGGCAAGCAAAACGTTTTTTACCGCATCAATTTCAAGGCAAATACTTGTGCGGACCTGAATGAAGCTGGAATTCAGATTGTGCAGGAAAGTGAAAACCTGCAACAGTGGGAAAACTGGATTACCATTCGCGGTAACAAGAGCCTGGTCGGTATGGGTCGTGGGGCGAATCTGCGTGGCGCCTCCCTGAACAACCGCTGGAACGAAGGTGGCCATAATAATATTTATCGTAACCTGGCGATTTATGATGTGAATCCGCACTTGATCGAAGCTAGCGATGGCCTTGAAACTTCCGGTGATGCCAACAACCATATTAAGAATTTCTGGGCAGACCATATTAGCTACAAGTGGATTTCCGATGGCATGGATATGGAGTTTGTCGACAATGCCACTATCAGCTATATGGAAAACGATGGTGCCAACGAATACAACTGCTGGGGCACTGATCCCTACATGGCTCTTGTAGAGGACGCTCACTTGACTTATGCCAATAACTACTGGCACAATACCTATGGACGAGTTCCGAAAGTCACTGGCGAAAGTAACGGCTCTCAGGTGCATATCTATAACCAGCTGGTAGATGGCAACAACTTTTTCATTGCTGGCGCAAATGGTCATAGCTCTACTGCAAAGGCTTACGTTCGCTATGAAAACAGCTACATCAAGAATGGCAATGGCTATTTGGCTGAATGGGGGGACAATGGTTACGTCTACTTTAGCGGTGTAACCTTCGATAACACCAAGCAACAGCACCGCTACAATAACACTGTGACTCAAGGCGTTCCTCAGGCTGCCACATTCAATCCTAGCTATAGTTGGGAAAAACGTGATGTGGCAAGTATTCCTAAGGATTTGCCGAACCTTGTGGGTGTTGGCGGTCGATACGGTTCTATGCCCTCCTACAACCAGACTTTTGGAGTAAGCAATAAGGCTGCTACCGTATCCATGACTGCTCCTACAGCTGGTGCAAAATTTGATGCAGGAGCATCTGTGACTCTGACGGCTTCCGCCAAGGATTCCGATGGTTCTGTAAAGAGCGTTGATTTCTATATCGGTAACGACAAGGTCGGGGCTGCAACCGCTTCTCCTTACGCTGTGGAGGTCTCTGGTCTTCCAGCAGGAACTTATTCTGCGGTTGCCGTGGTGACGGATAATTCCGGTCTTACCCAAATGTCTGAATTCGTGACTTTTGAAGTGATCGGTGCTGCGGTTGTTCCTGAAAGTTCTTCCAGCGTAGAAGAGACTCCCGCTTCCTCAGCTTCTGCTCCGAGCAGTTCTTCCGCAGTGATTGCAAGTAGCTCCTCCGAAAATCCGGCTGTCGATCCTGTAGAAGAATCTAGTAGCAGTTTTGAGGCTGTCATTGCGATTCGTTCTGTGAAGAAATTGGCAACAGAAACTGAAGCTGGCTTCTATCGGATTTTTGATATGCAGGGCCGCCCCCTGTTCTCTGGCGAAGTTAAACCGAGTAAGATGCCTGCTGCCCGCGTAGTGGTGGTTGAAATGACGAAAAATGGTGGTTCCGTCCTTCGTCGCTACATCCAGACTCGTTAATCACAAAAAAGTTCCTCCAACAAACCCAACCAAAGGGCTGATCCGAAAGGATCAGCTTTTTTCTTGACTTATGTTTGTTCGGTTTGTGCTTATTCGGCTTGGGCTTTGGGCGGTTCAGCCTCATTGGATGAACTTGCTGCCTTGGCGTCGGCAATTTCCAGCATGCGGCGAGCCTGTTTTGCCATCATGTCATTTTCGTTCATCTCGATCACTTTCTTAAGTCGCTTGACGCCTTCGCTTAGTTCAATTCCATTGCTAACGCAGATCACGCCTAGAGTGTAGAGTGCTCGGCGAGCGAAGTTTTGATTCTGTTCTAGAGATAGTCCCTTCTTCAGTAGAAGGATGGCTGCTTCTGGAGCGTTTTTCGTCTTGGCTATTTCGCCCCATTCCAACCACTGGTTGCTGGTGAAGTCTACAAAGCAGTCGGAACCTGTTAATCGTTCCGTCAGGTTTTTTACCAGGGCGATGTCTATAGGATGCTCCTGCAACAGATTGTTGAATGCTTGTCCCAAAATCCGCTGGGCATTTTCCATCAGCCCTTCCTTGGCAGCCTTGAAACCTTCTTCAATGGATGCTCGGGTCTTAGCCTTTCGTTCCGCCATCGGATTTCTGTTTGCGTTATTGCGGAGCTTTTCTTCCAGGGCCGCACGGGCAATTTCTTCTTTTGTCTTCTTGCGGGTTTCGATCTTCAAACCTGCTGTGGCACCCAGTCCAAACATTATCGGAGCAAGAACTGTTGCCTCCCCGAATATGTCCGGATTGACGGTCCAGTTGATAATCATGTCCAGCAGAGTGCCGCCGATAGCGATGCCTTTGACTAGCTGAGTGATTTCAAGTCGCTTAGGGCCGAAAGCCGCTGCGCCAAGCATAAATGCCAGAGGTAGGCTGAGACCCATATAGCGTTCACCCGCATAGTGGTTAAAGAAGCTTGTAGATGCAAGTGCGTAAATGAGGAGGCCGCCTGCTGCGATGGTGATTACGAATGCGCCCATGAAGAGAGTGAACCTCCAACGGGATTCCAGCTGCAGGAATGCGAAAATGAAGAAACCTGCAAAAATCAGAAAGCTGATGACGCTAGGGGAAAGTATCCAACTGGTCGCCAAGGTTTCCAGGTTGTCTTTCTTGGGAACTAAGGCCATGTTGTAACGTAAAATCTGGCTGGTGTACTTGCTTACGTACTTGTCTTCCAGTTTGTCGTAGTCTTTAGGGGTAGGGAATCTTCCGGTTTCCTGGAAAAACTGGTCTCGTCCTCCATTATAGTCCCACCATTCCTTGTATTCCGCCTTCAGTTGTTTAATTCGGGTTTCGGGAATGAGTGATGGATTCTGGGCCAAATACTTTTCACGATAACGTGCGAACTCGTCGGCCTTGATTTTTTTTGAGGGAAGAATTCCTACGGAACGGAACTGTTCTTCGCCTGCGTCGACCCACCACTGATTGAATGTCTTTTCAATATTGGCTTCTCGCTTGTGCTGTTTCATGTAAGGGGAAAGTGCCGTGACGGCATTGAAAATGCCCAATCCGAGAATCAGGACGATAATGACGTAGTGACTAAATTTCAGATGATGCACGGCCTTCTTCAGAAGGTTTATGGCATGTTTGAAAAAACGTTTAAATGTCTCTTTGGATACTTGCATATATAGAATATACATCCCGCCAGGAAATTGGGATGCCCTAAAAGAAAAATGTATAGGGAAAATGGAACTTAGTGATTGTACTCACGGAGCTGGTTCCATAGGAAGTCCGTGTTTACGTCGCGATATCCCTGGGCGTTTACCTGTTCACGAAGCTTGTGGGCGATGTCGAAAAGATTGGGACTGTTCTGCATTCTTTCGAAGCTGTCGAACATGGTCAAGCAATCCATCCACTGGGCAAGATAAGGGAATCTTGAGTCATGGAAAACATTTTCTCGTCCGTGTTTGATGTATTCCAGGTAACGGTCCGTAACCCGATAGCCGTCTTCCATGAAAATATCCATGGCTTTGGGGAACAGCTTCCTTCCGGTTAGGTATTCGTGTGCAATCATACCGAAACTGAAGTAATCTACGGAAGCCGAGAGATTCTCGCCCATGATAGCTTGTTCTGGGGCGCTGTAGTAAGGAGTGATCTGCCCGCCGTATTCCGTGATGGTTTCTCGCATCTTTGCCTGAGCGTAACCGAAATCGCAAACCAGTATCTTGTGGTTATTCTTGTGTTCGGGATTTTGGCACAATAAAAGGTTTTTGGGCTTCAGGTCCTTATGCACAACCTGGTAGTAGTGTAACTGGCTGATGGTGTTTGCCAGATAGGCAAGTTGCGCGACACGATGAAGAATGTCGTCATCGCTAAGTCCTTCGCGGAAAGTCTTGTCCAGGGAACAGCCCTTGATGAATTCCATTTTCAGGTAAGGATGTCTTCCTGCGGTTCCGCCGCCCATGCTTTGCACCACGCCTTCGATGTTAGTGGCGCGGATTAGGTTGTTGATGCGGATTTCATCCTGGAAGGCACTCAAGGTCATGTTTAGACGATGAATACGATTTTTTCCGGGAGGCACCCAATATTTGCAAATCTTGACCACAATTTCTTGCTCGGCAGTTTTGTGGCCTGTCTTGGGCTGTTCAAGCCAGTAGTTGGCTCGATAAAGATTGTTGGTTCCTTCCAGGGCCAGCGGTGCGGTAAGTTCGATTTTCTGAATAGCACCGTTATGAAGAAACTTCGGATTCTGGTCAAACCAACGCTGATACTCCTCCATCGTGTAATGGGGGCGCATGGCCAAATTACGGGCCAGGCGATCAAGGGTTTCAGCCAGGATGTTTCGAATCATGACCTAAAGATAGTTCTTTTGCAGTACGAAAAAAAGGTACCGATAGGTACCTTCTTGTTAGTTTTTACAGAATTTGTTCGAATATTAATCCTTGGATTGTTTTTCCAAAGTTTCCGTAACAATCTTGTATGCTTCATCCACGCTGTCGCAGAAATGGAACAGTTTCAAGTCTTCCTTGTTGATCATACCTGTTTCAGCAAAGTATTCCCAGTTTACAGTCTTTTTCCAGAATTCACTGCCGAAGACAATGATGGGCATCTGCTGGGCGTACTTGTTGGTCTGCACCAGGGTCAGCATTTCGAAAAGTTCGTCCATGGTGCCGAAGCCGCCGGGGAATGCGATCAGGGCACGGGCCTTTTTCAGGAACCAGTACTTACGCACAAAGAAGTAACGGAATTGCAGGTTCAGTTCGTCGTCGATGTAAGGATTCGGATGCTGTTCAAAAGGCAGCTTGATGTTCAAGCCGATAGAGGGTGTGCCAACATCGCTTGCGCCTCGATTGCCGGCTTCCATAATGCCAGGACCGCCGCCAGTCATGATGGCGTAGCCTTCCTTACGCTTGTTTGCCCATTTGCCAAGCATGGCGCCAAGCTTACGGGCGTCATCATAATAACGAGCCACCTTTTCCAGGGCATTCAGCCTGGCCAGTTCCTTCTTGTTGGTGCATCCTTTGCGGCGTTTGGTGATTTCGCTCATGGGCAAGGTGCGTGCGGAACCGAAGAAGACAATGGTGTTATGGATGTCTTCCTGCTCAAAAACCTGGTGGGGGCCTAAAAATTCAGAAAGAATACGAATCGGACGGCCTATGTCGCTTTCCATGAATTCGGCGTTGTGGTAGATCATCTGGCCTGGGGCCGGGTGGAGCTGTTTTTTCTTTGCCATAATTCACTTCCTTTTCAAAATTTGTATGAAACTTCGATTTTTATCATAATATATGCTCTAAAATCGGAATATGATGCAAATTTTTTTGCAGAATCCTCCTACTTGGAATAAAATCTTTATATTTGAGCTATGCTCGTAAAAATTTGGACAGACAGTTTTATTATCACTGGCGAAATCGACACCCTTCGTGACGAACGCCTGACGGACTATATTCGCGAAAACAAGGATTTTATCGCGGTGACCCAGGTACGTGTTAGTGACCGTAGCGAAAAGGATTTGTTCCGCACACACTTCCTCAATGTGAGCACTAGCCACATCGAGATCATTCTCCCGGCTGAATAAAGTCCGCTCGAGTAGAACGTTATAAAAAAGCCGCCCGTTTCCGTGGCGGCTAAAATTGTTGGTGTTCGCCGATGCTTTAGAAATCCATTGCGATTTTCTTGATTAGGAACTTTCTTGTTTCGTCATCAACTTTCTTAGGATCGTATTCCTTGCCGAGAAGACCTGCGTAAATGCTGAAGGGGCTTGCGGTGCCGCCTTGATCGTTGCACTTTGCCTTCACGAGGATGGTCTTGCCCTGAATCTGTAGATCCAGAATATGTTCGTTCAGGTTGATTTCCTGGCCGCGGTGGTTGAGTACTACGGGAAGGTTCTTGACGCTGAACTGCTCGCGAATGTTCTGTGCCTGAGCGTCATCCATGTCGTCGGCGGTATAGCTGTAGACCATGGCCTTGGGGAAGTGTTTGGAAAGCTTGTCGGTCAAAGGCTCGATGTTCACGATTTCCATGCCGCGGGGGAAGGGGGCGGAAAGTTTCTTCATGGTTTCCGGCAGGCCTTCCTTGGAAATATCCAGAGGCTTCAGAAGTTCCACGCTGATGATTTCGCAGTAGGTTTCAAGACCCAGGGGCAATGCGCCCATGTTCACGATGCGGGGCTTGGGGCTGAAGCCTTCGCTGAACTTGATGGGAATGCCTGCGCAGAGGAAGGTACGTTCGAAGAAGCTCAGCATGTTGTGATGGGGCAGGAAACGGCTGAGGCCAGTTTTCTTGAAGGTGATCTTGTAGCTGAAACAGTCCTTCTGCTTCGGACGACGTTCTGCCACCAACTTCTTGATTTCTTCGGGAGTGCGGCTAGGTGCCTTGTGGCGCACCGGGTCGTTTGCCAAATGGATTTCTGCACCGAAGCCCGGAATGCCGCACTTCTGGCAATCGCCCCACTTGCAGTTGGGAACGGGTGCGGAGTCTTCCTTGAAGGCCTTTTCCCATTCACGACGGAGGTACTGCTTGGTAGTGCCTGCGTGAATGAAGTCCCAGGGGAACACTTCATCCTTTTCGCGGGTGCGGTACACCCAGCTGGTGTCGTAGCCACATTCTTCCCAGACCTGAAGCCACTTGTCGTAATCGAATCGGTAGGCGTCGCTTTCGAAGGTAAGACCTTTCTTGTAGGCTTCGTAAATCACGGGAGCCAGGCGACGATCGCCGCGGCTGTAAACCGCTTCCAAATGGCTCATTTCCCAGCCGGCCCAGTTCACCTTCACGTTGGGGTGCTTGAAGAATCTTTCGCGGACAAAGCGGATGTGCTTGAGGGCGGTTTCCTTGTCCATGAAGGGTGCCCACTGGAGGCCAGTAAAGGACTTGGGAATGAGGATGCCCATGGAAACGGCGATCTGGCAACCACGCAGGTACTTGCGGCCAATCTTCACCAGGTTTTCGATGAGTCCGCAGAAGGCTTCCATGTCTTCCAGGTTTTCAGTGGGGAAGCCGATCATGGTGTACAGCTTGATCTTGTTGAAACCGCTACTGAAAGCGTGTTCTGCAGCGTTGTACATGTCCTGGTCGCTGATGGTCTTGTTGATCATCTTGCGGATTCGTTCAGAACCTGTTTCGGGAGCGAAGGTGGCGCTGCGGCCGCCCTTCAATGCGGAAATCTTCTGAGCCAGAGTTTCGCCGAAGGCGTTCACGCGGATGGAGGGGAGGCTTACGTCCACGGTGTCGAAGAACGGGTCGTCGATGATGGAGTCGGTAAGGCCTTCCACCGGCTTGTAGTCTGCGGTAGAAAGGGAAAGCAAACCGAGCTCGCGCTCGCCTGTGGCCTGGATGCCTTCCTTGGCGATTTCAAGAACGTCATCTGGATCTAATTCACGGCAGGGACGGTACCAGATACCAGCCTGGCAGAAACGGCAACCCTGGGCGCAACCGCGCATGACTTCCACGCTGAAACGGTTATGGACCAGCTGCATGTTTGCAATGAGGTTCTTGATGGGATAGTTCTTGCGGTCCATGACGGGAATGAACTGGCGGCGCACACCATTGGTCTTTTCGTAGGGACCTGCGGCAGGGGCTGCGGGAACCACGTCGCCGAATTCATTGATGACTGTCGGGGTAAGGCTTGGAATGTAGACGCCGTCAATCCTGGACAGGTTTTCTAGAATCTGCTTGCGGGGGAGTCTTGCCTTGCGGCCCTCGCCAACGCAGCGCAGGAACTTCACGATTATGTCTTCGCCGTCGCCGATCATGAAGGCGTCAAAGAAGTCCGCCACCGGTTCCGGGTTTGCCATGGCGGGGCCTCCGGCCACCACGATAGGGTCGTCTTCCTTACGGTCCTTGCTCCACACGGCAACGCGGGCCAGGTCCAGAACGTAGGGGACGTTGGTAAAGTTCAATTCAGTCTGGAGGGTCATGCCCAGGACTTCAAAATCTCGAACGGGAGTGTAGCTGGCATAGCTGTAAAGAGGAATGTCGTACTTCTCCATTTCCTTCGCCATGTCTTCCCAGGGAGCGAAGCTCACTTCGCAAAGCAGGTCCGGCTCCTTGTTGATCACATGGTACAGAATGCGGATGCCGTTGTTGCTCATGCCGATTTCGTACTTGTCGGGGAACACGAAGGCCATGCGGCAAAGCATCTGGCTGTGATCTTTGACCACGCTGTTGGCTTCACCACCCATGTATCGGGCGGGGGATTCAACGGCAGGGAGGGCGAGGGCAATCTTGTCGAGAATAGTCATAGGCCTAAATTTAGAATATCAAACGGAAAGAGCCTATGCCACGAAAGTTATAAATAAGTAAATTAGGGAGCATGACTATGATTACCTATATCGTTTGGCTCATCGCCTTTGTGGCTGGTGTGGCAGCCGCGTTCATTGCTCCTGAGGCTTCTGTTCCTCTTGCTGCAAAGTTTGTCTTTTTGGGTGCCTGGGGTGCGGTCCTGGGATTTGTCCTCTACACGATCTGCAAGAAAACGATCGAAAGTACGGAAAACGATTTTAATGAAAATCTCATGCATCTGAAGGAAAATAAAATGGAATTTTCTTCGGGTATTTCCAGGGATGAGGATCTTAATCGTCAGGAAGAGGAAGATTTGATTCCTGAACCGAAATTGGAATTACCGAAGGGCGCTGTTTCTGCAAAGGAGGCCCTGGAACAGATGGAAACGGCTGCGTTCTCCGTTGGAATTCCTCTGGAGCCATGGAAGGCTTTTTCACGATCAATCCTTAAGAATCGTCCTTTCAAGGAAGTGATTAAACCTCTCCAGGAATTGCTACCCCAGTTGTTCCCCAAGGCTTCGGGCGTCCTCTACATGTATAAGGGTGCTCAGACGGATCTCCACAAGCTTCTTTCTTTTGGGGATCAGGTCATTAGTGATGATGTTATCCACCCGGGTGAATGCGCCAGTTTTGATGCTGGGGATATTGTCGTTACGGATTATTCCAAGACTAACCTGACAGGGGGCTGCACCCATCTGCATCATCATCCCAAAGGCATTGCATTCTGTGCGCCTATTGAAGGCCTGGAAGAACATTTCGGTATTCTTACCATGCAGACGGATGTGTTGCCGGATCAGGAAAGCGTGGAAGATTGGCATGCCAAACTTAGCGCCTTGACGACAGCATTTGGCCTTTATGTGGCTAACCAGAACTTGAATGTCCGATTTGAACAGCATAGCATTCGAGACAATTTGACGGGCTTGTTCAACCGCCGCTATATGGAAGAATCCTTACAGCGCGAAGTTACAGCTGCAATTCGTCATAAGACTCCCATTGGTCTTATTATGATCTATCCGGATATGATCAACGAAATCCAGAAAAATCGTGGTCATCACGCTGTGGAACAGTTGCTTTGGGAACTGGGTCAGCGTCTGCCGGGTTATATCCGTTCCGAAGACATTCCTTGTCGTTATGAAGGAGAAGTCTTCTGCGTTATTCTGCCGGGTGCAGATTTGCAGATTACTCGTCAGCGTGCAGAAAAGATTCGTAATGAAATTTCCCAGCTGCAGATTGCCTATGGGGATGGAATTCTTTCCTCGACCCTCAGTGTGGGTGTTTCCGTGATGCCGGCTCACGCAAATGATGCCGCTTCCCTCCTGTATGCCGCGCAGGCCTCCATGCAGTACGCCGTGCAGGCCGGTTCTAATCGCGTAATCTTGGCTGACGTTCTTGCCCAGCGCTAAGCGGGTGGAGGTAGGAAAATTATGAATCAGAATAAAATCGAGGGCTTTGCCACCCGTTATGTGAATTTTGTTGAGAAAAACAAGTGGAAAAGTCTGCTTGTGATTATTGCAATTCTGGTCCTTAGCCTTATTCCGACAGCCACCAAGCTTAAGATTCATACGGACTTGGCTACCTTGCTGCCTAAGGATACTCCAAGCGTTATTGCTCTGGAAGAATCCTACGAACGTTTCGGCAGCACCGACCGTTTTATGATTGCCATCCAGGCGAAGGATCCTTATCTGGTAGCTCGCCTTCAGGATAGTGTCCAGGCCTATATTGACGCTAACTGGCAGGATGACATTATTACCAAGCCTCAGGTGAAGAATGACAATAGCTTCTTTACCCGTAATGCCCTGATTTACCTTCCTGTCGCCCATCTGGAAAGAATCCGCGATAACCTGGAAGATATCCAACTGGAAATCGGACGTAAGAATGGTCCCCTGGTTGTGGACCTTCTGGACGATTCCTCCAGCGAATCTGCAACTGCAGACTTCGCCAGTGAAAAGCCTGCAAAGAAGGAGCGCGTCTGGTTTGATGCCAACCTGCCTCAGGCTCTTGGCCTTCCCGATGAAGCTGCGGATGCCTTTGATTCCTTCTTCAAGAAGAAGGATGAATCTGAAAAGGCTGCAAAGGACGACGGACCCAAGCGTAATGTTCCTAAGGATTTGAAGACTCGCCTAATTGGCGAGGACAAGCACGATTCCACCCTGTTTAATGGTGTGGTCCAGTGTAAGCTGAATCGTCCATCCACTGATGTGGACTACGTCAAGCATATTCTTCTGCGTTCCGATACCTTACTTGCCAAGTTCCGTTCCGTGGATTATGGCCAGCCGGTCCTTATGACTGTGGAAGGCTCTTACGAAGGCTTGAACGAAGTGAACGATATCATGAGCGATAGTACCATTTCCATGGTCATTGCCGTGGTACTCATCTTCCTCATTGTGGCCGTATTCTTCCGTAGTGCAATCAAGGCTCCTCTGATCATGCTTGCCCAGGTGCTTCTGGCTTGCTCTTTGGCAATGTGCTTTACCACTTTCTACTATGGCGCCCTGAATCCTTTTACGGTTCTTGTAGCAAGCATTATCCTTGGCATGGGCGTGGATTATTCCATTCATTTTATGGGTACCTGCCAACGCTGGTACACGGAATGTGGTGACTTGAAGGTTGCCATGGAAAAGACGGTGTCCCACCTGATGCAGCCGATGGCGCTAGCCGCCATTACTACCATCGCTGGACTTCTCTCACTGCTGATTGCGAAATTCGTTGGCTTCTATGAATTTGGCGTGATCTCCGCTGTGGGTATTTTCTTCAGCTTCGTGTCCGCCATGTTCGCTATGCCGGTATTCATCTTTGTTGCGGGAGGTCTTCCGCCCCGTCCCCGCAATTCCTTCTTCCCCAAGGCATGGGATGATAACCGTATCAAGGCTTTCTTCAAACGAGGCGTGATTGCTGCCTTTGTGTTTACTGTAGTCATCGCATTCTTCCTGCCGAATCTGGAATTCGAATACAATTTCAAAAATCTCCGTCGTCCGCCTAAGGAAAATGTGGAGACCGTAAAGAAGTCCATTAGCACGGGTAATGCCTTGGCTTCTAACCGCAAGAGTTCTACTCCTGCGGCGGTGATGTCTACTCGCCCGGAACTTCTGGATTCCTTGTACGACACTTTGATGGTGCGTATGCATCAGGAACATGATTCCACTCTTCGTAGTTTCCTGACGTTGAAGACGTTCCTGCCTTCCGAAGCGGACCAGGAAGCTCGTATGGAAGTCATTGACGAAATTAGGGATTTGGCTGAGGCCCGAATTTTTGACCGTGCAACGGGTGAGGATAGCGCAAACATTGCTAAGCTTCGCCAGCTGGCAGAGGAGGTTCATTCCTTTACCGTTGACTCCCTGCCGGAATGGGCTTCTGATTTGCTTCGCGAGAAGGATGGGTCTGTGGGCCGTATCGGCTTTATCTATGGCCGCTATAACAGTTCTGACGCCCGTGAAGCAGCTGCCTGGCAGGACCGCTTCGGTCACTGGGAATTCGGTGGCGAAAAACTGAAGGTCTTCAGTAGCCAGTTTATCCTTGCTGATGTGGTCCGTGCGGTAAAGTTCGATTCCGTGCGCATGGCGTTTGTGGTGCTCATCGTGATTATCCTGATTCTTGCCTTCTCCTTGAGAAAATTGAACCTGGTTTTGGTTTCTGCAGGGTCCCTGATCATGGGCTTGTTCTGGAGTGCTGGACTTCTAGGCTTACTGAACGTCCTTTTGGGAGTCGGTCACATTGGCATTTACAATGTGGTGGTGGTACCGGCTGTCCTTGGTCTTGCCATCGACTCCACAATTCACCTTCTGGTGGGGTGGACTCAGAATAAGGATATGACTGTTCGTTCCCTGGTGGATAATATTGGTCGCCTGGTCATGGCAAGTTCCGTGACTACCGCTGCCGGTTTTGCTGGAGCACTGGGTGTGGAACATAGGGGCTTGAGGACTATTGGTGAACTGGCGGTAACCTCCATTATCGCCTTCCTGGCGGCTTCTTTGGTGTTTACCATCTTCTTCTGTATCACATTCCTGAAGCGGGATTCGAGAAGCTAGAATTCCGAAATCCCAGCTTGAAAATAGAAGGAAAAGAGGCGAAAGCCACTTTTTTTTGCGTTTTTACGTGATTTTAACCTTATGAAAATACGAATGTTAAGATTTCCTTACCTTTGTAAACATTTCTTTATTATTTTTGATGTTGGGTGGTGTACGAGTGAATCTGGGAGGTTCATATGTTTTTTGATAGATTACGTTCGTATTTTTTAGTCCTGGTTACGACAATATCCGCGGTTTTCGCTGCGGATGTAGGTCCCATGTATTTTGAAGATGTCGCAGATTCACTGCAGCAGAAATATTGGGAAAATTTGATGACGTTTAAATTCTGGGGTACGACAGGCTTCTACATGATGCGTGGAACTGCTCCGGATACGAGTGGTGCTATTGGTACCGCTAGCGGTGACGTCATTTTTGATGCTGATAACATTATTGTGGGTGGTAAGACCCTTGTCGGTAAGGACCTGAAATTCAAATCTGGTTCCGGTACGCTGCTTAAGGGACCTGTGCGTACGTTAGGCGATTTCTCTTCTGGAACAAATGGCAACCTTTCTTATCAAGGAACATTCTGCATTGAGGGAGAAGCGGATTATGGTGCTGCTTTAGGTATTGCGCAGGCAGGGGGTACTCTCCTGACTGGTGAAAATGCAAAAACAGGAAAGTGCTCCTGTGATGCTGTGTCTGCGGTGTTCAATTCCCTGAAGGTCCCTAAAATCGTGGATTCTACTGAATTGTATGATGATGGGGGCTCCATTGACGTATCTGGAGAAATCCGGTATATTGACGTTCCTAGAATCGAGGAAGGGGAAGGAAAACTATGGGATTTGTATTTCAAGAAGATTGACATTCATAACGGAGGCGAATTACGAGTCCGCTTGCCCCCCAATGGTGGTGGTCGTCTGGTTCGCATTTTCCTTGATGAATCCATTAATTTCTATGCAGGCTCAAAATTACGTGTTCAGTACGTGAACGAAGATGCTGAATTTGTAGGGGGGGCTTGGACCAAGGTTACGACAGATGCCCTTTCCCATAAGGATTATGCGGGCAATCTTCTGGTTTACATGAAAAACGATGTAAATTGGGATTCTTTCCAGGCTGCAGATAGTATTCAGGGGTCCCTGATTACGCAAGGCACTATGACTGTAGGCAGTAATCTGCATTTGGCAGGTCAGCTCATTGCCGAAAACCTGAATATCAATGCAGAATTTGATGGTAAGGGCTTCCGCTACGTTCCTTTTGATCCGGCAATTCTTGACCCGAAATTGTTCGCTACCGTTGATTTTGAAGAATCAGGGAAACTTGTGGAGGTGCCTGTCCGCCTTGATACTAATACACTTGCAGATGTCTACTTCAACTACTGCTTTGATCTGACAGATGAAGAACCTGTCAACGGAAAGACTTCTGACCAACGTGCGGATCTTACGGACTTTGATTCTATCCCTTATCTCTGCGGTGTGGATACTGGTCGTGTAACCATTTTGGCTGGCAGCAAGTACCCGACCGAAGATTCCAAGATTTATATCAATGTTGCACTGGATCCCTATAAGGAAGCTTATGGCTCAGACATTAAGGAACAGTTTACCCTTAAGGTCTTTGATATGGTGGGTGCAGTCCTTAGGGACAATGCTCGAGAAGGATCCTTTACGCTGAACGTTGTCGATAAGAACATTTATCCGGTAACTAGGGATACTACTTTTGCTGTGCTGGAAGATGATACACTTCGCTTTGTATCTGATATGTTCCCCTATTATTCCCTGATTGACGCGAAAATGACAGGCGTTCGTATTGAACAATTGCCCAATTCCAAGTTTGGCTCCCTAATTTACAAGGGAGAACTCGTTAAGAAAGACCAGATTGTCCCTGTAGATTCCCTTGTGGATTTGATTTTTGTTCCGGTTGCGAATTTCTACGATGCTGATATTGATGCTTCCCAGACAACTGTGAAATTCGCAGTAGTGGATGCCAACGATGCAATCAGTTCCGAAGACAAAAATACGGCGGGTGAACCGATTGGAAATAAGGAATTTGTCATTACGGTAAATCCCGTAAATGATGCTCCTGTTACGGGTCCTGCTACATTCACTATTGGCGGTCACGCAATTCCTGGTGGCACCAACTTGAAGGGCTCTATCTCCGTTAAGGATGTGGATGATACTGTATTCACTTACGCATTTGACAAGAATCATGAAAACTATGCCCTTGTGGATTCTCTCTTTACGATTGATCCGAATACAGGCGTAATCAGTGTAAAGGAAGGAATTACCCTTAAGAGGCTTACCAATGATTCTCTGTTTACCATTGGCGTGGTCGTAAGTGATAAAAGTGCTTCTACCGGTAAGGAGGAAGACATCCTCTCCGCAGTTTCAGACGTGACCATCAAGGTGGACTATGGATACAATCCGCCTGCTGTGGACATTGTGGAAGGAAAGAATCCTGAAAACAAGTGGCCTGATCCTATCATTATTAGAACCCATATTCCTGAAATGGAATTGAGTTGCACTCATAATGGTGGTAAGGATGTGGAAGTCTGTATGGATACAGTTCTCGTAGAAGGCTGCCGTTATTATTCCGTAAGTTATTGGGATGACGATCACGATGGTATCGCCTATGACTCTGTACAGGTTTGCTTGAGCACTGCAACGCCTTTTGTGTCTGTGGATGCGGATCGAAAGGAAATTGTCGCCGACAATATCTATACCATCGTGGAAGAGGTGGATGCGGATGATCCTAGATTCTATGTGAATACCATTACGAATAACATCCATATCGTCGTGAAGGATTCCGTTGGCGGGGTAAATAAGGATTATACCATTGCCCTGGACTTGGATACTGCAGGTGTTTCCAAGAGTACCCTGGACAAAATGAGTACTGTAATCAAGGCCAATATAGGCCTGGACGAAACAAAGCCTGCGACGATTGTTTCCGTGAATGGTGATACCACTCTTCATTCCTACAAGGTGGCTTATCAGGGAAACGACTCCGTAACGGTTTCCTATAAGACCGGCAAGGATGGTGACGTCGTGAAGGTCCCTGTAGTTAATAGCGAAGGAAAGGTGGACTCCGTTGAAGTCTTTATGGTTACCTATGTTACTACCATGAATGGCAGGGAAGTGTCTGTCTCCTATACGGCAGATGCTGCTACCGGAGCGATCCTGATGGTAGATTCAGATGGAAACCTGATGACCGAAGACGCGGCTTCCAAGAAAGGTGTAAATGCGGTACCCTACACGGTTTCTTACGACTACGTGGATTCTAATGGCAATACCGTGAATATTTCCTACGGAGTCGACGAAGATGGAAACCTGGTGACAAGCGAAGCCGGTGATATTGGCTATTGCGTGTCCTATACCTACATCAATGAATACGGTAATTCCGCTACAAAGTCTGTCACTGTAGTGCTGGACCGTATAGGTCCCAAGGTTGAAATTACTTCTCCCGAAAAGGGCGCCCGAATTCGTGCGAACTTTGTTGCCGTGACTTGGGAGGTGAATGGTGTTGAACAGGATACCCTCACTCAGCAGAGCCTAGAAAAGGGCGTGAATAAGATTAAGCGCATCTATAAGGACAAGGCTGGTAATGTTGCCAAGGATTCTGTCCTTGTGTTCATGAAGGACGCAAAGGACGTGGCTGTTTCTGAAGAACAGCCTGTGACCTTGATTACCAAGGACAAGGTTGATGAATACTACGCCTCCAATCCTCCTGAGAAGGGGCAGAACTACGCTGTTAGTATTCGTAACCCCAAGACAGGAAAGGAAGTTGAAACCCTGAAGGGAGGCGCCTTTGGTAGAAAGTCCGGTAGCGGAGAGGCTCCCTATCCTGGTCTTGAAGAAGAAAACCATCTAGGTCCCACTCTTGTTATGGAAATTAAGCTTCCTGTGGTGAATTCCATTGGTGGCCTCGCAACTTTAGATGACTTGGTGGATTCACAGGGCAACGTTTCTATTGATGGTCTGGATGCTGCTAATAGCAAAAAGATGTCTAAAGAAGAATACGTGAAGACTTATTGTGAAGACGGCTTTGATTTCGACGATCCGTCCAAGGCCAATCTTTATGATATTAAGTCCAATGTGAAAATCTGGATTTATACCACCTTGAGTAATTTTGTGGGATACTATAACTTCTCCCAGGAACTGAACGATCCCTCCTACACGAATGATGTGGGTATGCTTCAGATGTTCTTTGAACAGAAGCCCGATAAGGATGGTAATGTTCGAGATAAGAGTGGACGTTTGCTGGGTACGGGGGCTTACCTCTACAAGGTGGAAGTAGGCATGAAGTCAAAGCTTAGATGTACCCTGCCTCCCGTTAATGACGAAAATGGTAAGAAGAAAGGCGATGTTATCCGAACCAGCGACAATATGCTGAGACCCTTCGGTTACATGCGTCCCGAATCCAAATAAATAATCCATAGGGCGGGTTAAATCCGCGCCCTTTGCGTAACGAAATCATTTCAGGTAGGCTGTAGGGGGAGGGAGTCCATAGGGCGGGGGAATTCCCCGCCCTTTGCGTAACGAAATCATTTCAGGTAGGCTGTAGGGGGAGGGAGTCCATAGGGCGGGTTAAATTCCCGCCCTTTGCGTAACGAAATCATTTCAGGTAGGCTGTAGGGGGAGGGAGTCCATAGGGCGGGTTAAATTCCCGCCCTTTGCGTAACGAAATCATTTCAGGTAGGCTGTAGGGGGAGGGAGTCCATAGGGCGGGTTAAATTCCCGCCCTTTGCGTAACGAAATCATTTCAGGTAGGCTGTAGGGGGAGGGAGTCCATAGGGCGGGTTAAATCCGTGCCCTTTGCGTAACGAAATCATTTCAGGTAGGCTGTAGGGGGTGGGAGTCCAGAGGGCGGGGGAATTCCCCGCCCTTTGCGTAACAAAAGAACACCTCAGCGAGTGCCGAGGTGTTCTTTTTGGGGGTTAGGAGGAGAACAAAGAGTTCTTGAACACAAAGATACCTTAATTCACCTTTTAAGGGAATACCCTCCCTATTCCAAAGTGAAACAAGTGTTGAGGAATTCTCAATGGGGACATCAACACCCCCTATAAGCGCTTGTTAGCTAACGTGTTGAACATCAAACCTTTACAAAGCCATGTGGTGTTGTCTTGTTTTTCATTTTTTACTAAATTTCACTGTATGAAGAAGTTTATTGCTCCTGCTGTACTGTTTGTCCTGGCTCTCGCGCTGGTGATTTACCTGTGTGGCGGCCTGTTTGGTAATCAGTCCTCCTTTGATTCCCGTTCTTATTTGGACGTTCGTTCCAAGATCGACTCTCTGGAAATTGCTCTTTGGGACGCCCAGCACAATCCGGAAGCGCAGGTTGCGATCCGTGCCGAACTGGATGCTTCCTGGGATACTCTTGCAAGCCTTCGTCGCGCTTCTGAAAAGAAAACTGTTGATGCTGACGCTCCTGTACAGGATTCCGGTGTTGATGTTCTGCCTGCCGAATCCATCAAATGGGTGGTTGGCGGCGTTGTGGCTATTATTCTGTGCATCGTGTTGCTGGTGTTTATCCTCAAGCGTCGTAAGGAATACCTGACCCGCCAGATGGAGACCATCAAGACTGAAGTTCCTGCGGTGAATTCTCGTGAGGATGAAGCTACCTTGGTTCCTCCCACACCTCGTCCTAAGAAAACTTCCATCATTGCCGATGCAGAAGCTTACGCCGCAAGAAAACGTGAAACCTTGGCCCAGCAGGCTCAACCTGCTTCCCAGGCCGCCGCTCCTCAGACGATTTCTCAGGCAAAGCCTGTAGAACCGCCTAAGGCTGAACAGGAAGAAATTCAGAAGGTTGCTTTTGAAGATGAAAACGGCCTTCCCGAAAACAAGATATTGACTGGTTTCCCCAGCAGCAAGCCCACTCTTCGCCCCACCGCAAGACAGCGAATTACTTCTGCCATGCAGAATCTTTCCGATGTGTTGCGTGCTCCTCGCGGTCTTTCTCGCGACGTGACCATGAAGCTCCGTGCGCAGAGCCGTAACGCCACAGGTGATCCCAAGCTTGCTGGCAGTAACCCGCTGGAAACATCCCGCTTTGATCGTGAAGATACGGAAAAGGTCCGCATCCTCCAGTTGTCCCGTCGCGGTTTCCCTGCCTCTGCCATTGCCTCTACCTTAAAGATTCCTCAGGATAAGGTGGAAGCAATTATCAAGGAAAATCAGATCTAGCATGCGCTATCGTTTCCGTTGTGAGTACTTGGGGAGTGCCTTCTACGGCTGGCAAGCTCAGAACGAAGGTGGCAAGACCAAGTTCGTGACGGTTCAGTCTACGCTGGAAACAGCTTTTACTACAGCTCTTCGTGCTCCTATCCGTATATGGGGCTCCGGACGCACGGATACGGGGGTTCATGCTCGGGGGCAGTGCTGCCACTTTGATTATGATGGTGCACTGGACCTGGAGAAGACGGTTCGTTCCATCAATGGTTTGACTCAGCGCTTGGTTCGCATCCGTGATTTGCAACCTTGCGATCCGGAATTCAATTCCAGATTTGATGCTACTTGCCGTTACTACCAGTATACCATGTTCACCCGTCCTGTAGCTCTTATGAGGGACTTTGGCTGGGAGTGCGGTTCCCTGAATATTGATCTGGATGCGATGGAAAGGGAAGCTCAGTCTTTCCTGGGACATCACGATTTTATCGATTTCTGTATTCCCAGAAACGATGGGAAGCCTACGGATTGCATCCTGACGGAGTTCCGCCTGGAACGTCTGAATGACTGGAGCATCATGTTCCATATTAAGGGAAACCGTTTCCTGCACCGTCAAGTTCGCGCCATGGTGGGTACCCTTTTTGATGTGGGGCGAGGTAAACTTCCGCCAGGAACGGTAAACCAGATTTTTGAGAAAAAATTTAAGGGAGAGCGCACATGGGCTCCCCCTCAAGGTCTTGTTCTTCAGAACGTGGAATACAAAGACTATTAAGCCTTCATTGCCTTGGTCATGTCGCGGATGGCGGTGTCGATACCGACCAGAGCGGCCTTGCTTACGATGCTGTGGCCAATGACCAGTTCCTCGATACCTTCGATTGCAGCGATAGGACCGACGTTCCTGTAGTTCAGGCTGCGTCCAGCCTTGACGCGAAGACCGTACTTGCGGGCAAGAACTGCCATGTCCTGAATAGCTGAAATTTCACGGTCAACTTCTTCTGCGCTGCCGAGGCTGCAGGAAGTTGCGTAACGTCCGGTATTCAGTTCCACGAAATCGATACCCAGCTTCTTGGCTGCCTTCACCTGTTCGGTTTCGGGATCAATGAATGCACCGACGGAAATGTCGTTGCTCTTCAAGGTCATGATTGCCTTTGCGAGTTCGTTCACCTTTGCTGCGATATTCAGTCCGTCATCGGTATGGACTTCCGGAACGATGGTGACGGAATCCGGCTGATTGCTAATAGCTGTCTGGACCATTTCGGGGAATAGGCTCATTTCCAGATTCAACTTGGTGGTAACAGTTGCTCGAAGCTGTGCCACATCGCGGTCCTGGATATGGAGCTTGTCTTCGCGGAGGTGGGCGGTGATGCTATCGCAACCAGCGAGTTCTGCAATGAGTGCTGCAGCAACGGGATCCGGTTCGCGGAACTTACGTGCTTCGCGGATAGTTGCAATATGGTCCACATTAAAGCTAAGCTTGACTGTCATACAAACTCCTTATCAGTACGTCATAAAAGTAGATAAATTTACCAGCGTTGTTCCCTGCTTTTCCACCTTTTTGGAAAGCTCGGTCACATAGCCGATCGTTTCCATGGTCAGGGGGAGAATCATAGCGGCTAGTCCACTCTTGATGGCTTCGCGATTTTTCTGCTTCACGTAATCCTGCAGGGAGCTGTTGTCTGGATTGTAGGGATTGGAAATCTTGCAGCGGGTCTCAAAATCCTTGCAGGCGTCCATCACTTTGGATTGCTTGTTGGACGAAATATCCAGGAACCAGAGTTTGTTCTTTTCTACAGGTTTGATAATGGCTTGCAGCAACTGCTTGTGTTCTACAGCTTGTTCGCCGAATCTTGTCGCGATTCCCTTTGCATACGGAATAGTCTTTACCGCGTCATTGATCACCGTTTCAATTTGATCTTCCGTGTGGTGAATTCTTAGGGGTCTGTACTTGTTGTGGGATTTGTTCAGTCGGGTGGATTCCATGGTGAGCCATAGAATGACTTCCTTTTCCTTTACTTTGTCCAAATTTTCATAGACGTTTTCTTTCAAGCCGAAAGGAGGGACCAGCAAATCAAATGGAATGTCCAACTGGTTCAAGGCGGAGATGATTTCGGGGGTAAGATCCGTCACCTGGAAGCCTATGGAAAGTACGGATGCGTTAGATCTAAAAATATTTTCGGAGACCTGAAGTTCCAGTTTAAGTGTATCACCATCGGGTTTGAGCAAATCTACTTCGGCAGACTGGAATGCAGAACTTTTATAAAGCTGTTTCATGTTGAGTACGGTGCCACCGTGACTCTGAATAAAACGCTGTGCTTGCAGCAGATATACAATAATGGTCTGGCCTCTTCCCAAAGTCCATATATTACGAGCTTTCTTCTTATTGTATCGGGCTTCAATAATCTGCAACTGTTCTTTGAAACTGTCTTCAAAGGAAACCGTCGTGTCAACAGGTGCTTGTGTTACGGAATCCGTAGTGGCTTCTTCCGAATTTGCAACTTCATGATTCTCTGCGTCGGGATTTCCCAGCAGGGACAGTCCAAAGCAAATTCCGCCCATGACTGTAAGAACAATGATAATGGCAATAATGTGTTTTGATTTTCTCATCTTGCTTGCAAATATAACTACATTGAGCCCATGCCTATTTTGTTTGCCTTAGTCGGTGCTACGGGAATTGGAAAATCTAACCTTTCCTTAAAACTTGCAGAACATTTCAATGCTGAAATTATCGGAGTAGATTCTCGACAAATCTATCGGGGTTTCTCGATTGGTACTGCACAACCCGATAAGGCAAGCCTTTCCAGAGTCAAGCATCACTTGGTGGATTTTCTTGATCCTCGTGAATCTTATTCTGCAGGAGCATTCTGTAGAGATGTAAAGAAAATTCTAGAAGAAAATCCTGGGAAGAATTTCATTCTTGTCGGTGGAACTGGTCTTTACATACAAAGTCTTATGCTGGGCCTGCCGCAAATTCCTGACATTTTGAAAGAGATTCGAGAACGTTTAGAACAAACGATTACTGACGGTGGTCTTGATACGTTGTACAAAAAAGCTTGCGTTGTGGATCCTGAAGCGATGGAAAAGGTGGAGCCTAATCATGCGAGCAGAATCGTTCGAATCCTGGAAGTGTACGAGGGGACTGGGCGTAAGCTATCCGAATATCAGAAAGAACGTGTTGGAGGAATAGGGAAGATACCTGTATTCTGGTTGCAGCGCGATCGTGCAGAACTTTATAAAAGGATTGACCAGCGTGTTGACCAGATGATAAAGGATGGTTGGGTTGAAGAGGCTTTAGAACAGGCGAAAACGGTGCCTTTGGATGCCCCTGCTTGGCTTAGTTTGGGGTATAGAGAGCTGTTGCAAGCTAAAAATGGGTCGGAAATCGCTTCTATAGTGGAAGAAGTGAAGAAAAAGACCCGAAATTATGCCAAAAGACAGCTTACATGGTTCCGTTGGCAGGTAAAAAATGTCCCCATTGAACTTGATTTTGAAAATCAGCCGGGATTTTTTGAAAACGTCCTGAAAAAAGTTGTGAATAGTTTGTGAACTGTTCGTGGGCGACTTGAAGAAGACTAGTTTTCTTTTCGTTTTTTGGAAAAAAATGCGAAAAAATGAAAAAAAGTTCAAAAAATGCCCTTGCAAAGTTTTCTCAAAATTCTATAATTGGCGTCGTTCCTGAGAGGGACGGCTGAAAAAGCCGAAACGAAAAAGGAACTAACGAGAATCCGAGAGACTCTTGAGCAGTTTGAAGGAATCGGAGATGTGCTTAGTGACGGACCTTAGAAGAAATTCAAGGAAGTCAATTTTATGAACGTGATTACGGGACCAAGACT
>NZ_QGDU01000033.1 GCF_003149045.1 Fibrobacter sp. UWR4
GAAGCAATGCTTGAAGAGGAACGCGATGAAGCGGCCGCTGCCAAGACTAAGGAACTTGCCAAGGCGTTGCGTGATCAGGGGAAACTTACTTTGGCAGAAATTGCTTCTGTTTCTGGCCTTACTCCCGAAGAAATCAAGGCCCTGTAAAAGAGGCGCAGTCTCGCATTTGCGTCAAGAGCAGTTCCGCCCTGCTTTTGCGTTAGGCCCCGCAGCTTTCTAATAGCAACTAAACATTCTTTTCCCAGCAATACAACTTGGCTTGACATAGCCTGGCCAGGAACCGCATTCATAAAACAGATTTTAAATAGTGTCTTTGCAGCAGGCGAAGGCGCGTATGTTTTGACTTGACACAGCCGGCCTTTGTAGTTACATTTTGAGCAGTAGAATTCTCCGCGGCGGCCTACCTGGCCAAAGGATCATCCATGGAAACTTGCAGCTACGAATACACCGCACGAATCGAGGTGCGTTACGCCGAAACCGACCAGATGGGCATTGTGCACCACTCTGTTTACGCCGTCTGGTTTGAGCAGGCCCGTACCGAATTTTTCCGCACTGCTGGCGCAAGCTACGCCGACATGGAAGCCGAAGGTTTCGCCTGCCCCGTGCTGGAGCTGGGCGTACAGTACAAGGCCCCCACCCATTACGGCGAATTCGTGGATATCAAGACCACCTTGATCAAGGAGGACAAGCTCCGTTACCGTTTCAAGTACGAGCTTTCTGTAGAGGGCAAGCTCTGCACCATAGGCACCACGCTGCATTGCTTCACCAAGAACGGCAGGCCCACCAGGGACTTGCCCGAAAAGATCGCCGTGTTCTTCCCCGCCGACGCAAAGTAGTCGCAGGAGCCGCGCCATGGACCAGCCCTTAGCAGAACGTTTACGCCCCCAGAACCTGGATGAATTCCTGGGCCAGAACAAGATTCTCGGCGCACAGAGTCTCTTGCGCATGAGTCTGGAAAACGACACTGTCCCCAGCATGATTTTCTGGGGTCCTCCGGGATGCGGCAAGACTAGCCTCGCCCACGTCATCAGGCAGAAGACCAAGAAATCCTTCGTGGCACTTTCTGCAGTGGCAAGTGGCGTCAAGGAGGTAAAGGAAGTCCTTGCAGAAGCCCGCAAGATGAAGGGTATTTTCCGCGACACCATCCTGTTCATCGACGAAATTCACCGCTTTAACAAGAGCCAGCAGGACGCATTGTTAGGCGCCGTGGAAGACGGAACCGTAACGCTTATCGGCGCCACCACGGAAAACCCTGGGTTCGAAGTGAACGGAGCTTTGCTCTCCCGCTGCCAGCTGATTTTATTCGCCCCACTCTCCAAGGAAGACCTGCGTCGCTTGATTTTTAGCGCCTTGAAGGAACATCCCCGCGGCCTCCAGCTGAAGGATGTGGAAGTGGACGAAGCCGTCGTCGATAAACTGATTGCCCAGTCCGAAGGGGATGCCCGATTCCTGCTGAATCAGCTGGAATGGATCGGCGGAAACCTGGGCGGCCGCAAGGTCATTGACGAAAAACTTCTGGAAGAATTCCAGTACAAGAAGCCTTTGCGTTACGACAAGAGCGGCGAAGAACATTACAACCTGATTTCTGCACTACACAAGTCCATCCGCGGTTCCGACCCGGACGCCGCAATTTACTGGCTGCACCGCATGCTTCAAGGCGGCGAGGACCCGCGTTACCTATTGCGTCGCATGATCCGCATGAGCATGGAAGACGTGGGTCTGGCAGATCCTAACGCCCTGCTGCTGGCAACAAGCGCCCGAGAGGCTTATGACTTTCTTGGAAATCCCGAGGGATTGATCGCCCTGGATCAATTGGCAGTCTACCTGGCTCTCGCCCCCAAGAGCAACAGTCTTGAAATTGCAGGCTTTGCGGCGGATGATGTGATCCGCCAAACGGGAACGCTTCCTGTCCCGCGAGCATTCCGCAATTCCGTTACTCGCGTTGGAAAACAGCTGGGATACGGCAAGGGATACGAATACGATCATGATAGCCCGGGCGGGTATTCCGCACAGGAACATCTGCCTAAACAACTTGAAGGATTGGAACTGTACCATCCGAAACAGATTGGCAAGGAAAAGCTTTTCGCCGAACGTCTGGAGCAGTTAAAGTCCATCCGTAATCAAAAACTCGGGAAGAACGAACCTGCAGCGTCCTCTTCGGACGAAGCCTAGAACTGTTCCAGAAGTTTGATTCTGTCAGGCGTGTCGGGGTGGGTCCAGAAAATGGAATCCACCTTTTTCACTAGACCATGAAGCATGCCGTTATTATCCTCTTCGTCGGGATGGATAATGTAGAGCTGAGCCACATCATTACGCTTCACATTTGCCAGGCCAGGGAATCTGGAAACCTTCTGGAGGGCTCGGGCCAACGGCAACGGATCTGCACAAAGTTCTGCAGCACCTGCATCCGCCACATATTCGCGGGAGCGAGAAATTGCCAGACGGTTGATGTAGCTGAAGAAGTAAGCGATAGAGGTAATGACCACACCAACCAGGGCAATGAGCGCAATCAGGATGATGCCGCCTCCCCCATTCTTCTTGCTACGCCGGGATGATCGCCCCGCACTTCGCAAGCTCCCCTTCAGGATCTCAATGAAGATAGTCTGCAAGATGGAAATCAATCCCACGAACACGATGCACACCACCATGAGACGGGTGTCGCGATTCTTGATGTGAGTAAGTTCGTGCGCCACTACTGCGGAAAGCTCATCGTTATCCAAGGTGTCAATGATTCCCGTGGTCAAGGTAATGGTAAAACTATTGATGTCAATGCCGCTGGCGAAGGCGTTCAGGCCCGGATCTTCCACAATGTTGATCTGGGGCATCTCGATACCACCTGCAATGCAGAGATTTTCAACGATGTTGTAAACGCGAACGTTTTCCTTGCGTTCCAGCGGTCGGGCATGAGTCACATGACGGATCAGGGAAACATTGAAGAGGTAGGCGAACAGGAACCACACCGCAACAACGCCGATGGTCCAGGGCAATGCTTTCAGGAAAGCGAACCATACCACAGGCCAGTGAATTCCGTAACCACGGGATTCCGCACAGACGCCACCAACGGTTACATCCTTGCTTACCAGGGAATCCGGAATGTAGGAGCAGAAAACGCCCACATAGTCCAACACCAGAATGAAGGACAGGACCATAGCCAGAATAATGACGGGATACATACACAACAGGATCGCGGTGTTCCTGTTGTTCCGCCAAATCTGGGTTTGCATCCCTACGTATTTCATGATACAGTTGTTAGTGGCTAGTGGTTAGTAGACAGGGATTCGGGAACGTTCTGCCCCCGATACCCCTAATCACAGCTTACTTTTTAGAACTTAACTTCGGGAGCCTTGTTCAGGGATTCGCGGCTTTCAGTAGCCTCGTACATGGCAGCGCGACGGAAGTTGAACATACCGGCAATAATGTTGTTGGGGAAAATTTCGCAAGCGTTGTTGAATTCCTTGGTAGCGGAATTGAAGAAACGGCGAGATGCGGCCAACTTGTTTTCGATGTCGGAAAGTTCGGTCTGAAGCTGGAGGAAGTTGGTGTTAGCCTTCAGTTCCGGGTAGGCTTCCAGGGACACGCGGAGGCCGGCAAGAGCGCTGGACATAGCCTTGTCTGCTGCAACCTTTTCATCTACGGTCTGGGCACCCATGCCAGCGGCGCGGGCGGCGGTGATCTTTTCCAGGGTTTCCTTTTCGTGGGTGGCATAACCCTTCACGGTAGAAACCAGCTGGGGAACCAAGTCAAAACGCTGCTTCAGCTGAACGTCGATGTTTGCGAAAGCGTTTTCGCGGTTGTTGCGGAGCTTCACCAGCTTGTTGTAGGTGGTGATCAGCAAGAGGACGATGATGACGACGACGGCAATGATAATTCCAGCGACCATAAGATTCTCCTTGAAATTGTTTTTACTTTGTAAATGTACTATAAAAAAGTGATCCGGGATGATGTGTATCCAGATACGCCCGACCAATTTACCCTAATTCGTCCTTCAGGAATTTTTCCAATGTATCCTTTTGGGGTAAGGCCAGCATGTAAGTGGAAACGAACAGCTTGTTGTCCATTCCGGCCAAAGCATACTCCACCATTTTCTTGCCTTTCTTTGTGCAAAGGAGGATCCCCACGGGAGGATTGTCCCCTTCGTTCATCTCGTTTTCCTTGTAGTAGGAGACGTATGCATTCAGCTGCCCCAGGTCGCCATGGTTGAAGGAATCATCCTTCAGTTCGACAATCACATTGCAGTGCAAAACCCTGTTGTAAAAAACAAGATCTACAAAGTAATATTCATCATCGATAACGATACGCTTTTGACGAGCCTCAAAGCAGAAACCCTTGCCCATTTCCAAAAGGAATTCCTGCAGGTGATCCATGATGGCTCCTTCAAGCTCACTTTCGTTGAAAGGCCTTGCAGGCAAATTCAAGAATTCAAAAGTGAAAGGTTCCTTGATACCATAACCTAGGGGAGTTTCACTCACTGTCTGCTGAAGCAGTTTTTTAGGGTCCTGGCTGATACCCGCCCTAAAGAACAGGTTTGTCGCGATCTGCCTACGAAGTTCCTTGACACTCCAGCAGCACTTGATACATTCCGTTTCGTAGAAAAAGCGCGCAAAGGAATCTTCGACCGTCATGATTTCACGAATATGGGAGAAGGAAAGATTTTCAATGATTCGATTCACTGGTGTTTCGAATTCGTGCGACGGCGTCGCACTTTTTCCAGCAAGATAATCCTTAATTTTGGGATATTTTAAATAAAAGGCTCTCGAAATTTTAAACAGAGTCTCGTTCATCCCTCTTGTATTCAACCGAGCTTCAATATTTTTCAGCAATTTTTCACCATACTTCGCACGATCAAGGCCTTTCTGCTCGTATTCAACGATATAGTATCCTATCAAATAATTGCGGATGGTGGCAAGCTTGTTTACTGCCTTCACCGAAGCTGTGTAAGCGTTCTTGTGAATCTGTTCCAGGGAACTTGCCAAGCCCTCGAAAGTCTGGGGGTTGGAATTTTGCCAATCGTTGGGCAACTTGAAATCCTGAATTTGACTGGACATAGTATCTCCTTTGGAAAGAAAAAAGACATCTGTTTTTCAGATGCCTTGGAGATACCTTTTCGAACCTCGGGCAGAATTATAGCTTATACATAAATACTGGCAAGGGTCAAAATGTAATTTGTTTGTAAAAGAAGATTCCGAATCAATTCCGGGATGATAAGTCTCCAGAACATGCCGGAAGATCTTCCAAAGAGTCATAAGACTAGATAATGACTTCTTTCTTGGGACCACTAGTTTCAACCTTCTTATGTAAGATTTAATTTAAGCTGGTTTGTTTCTAAAGGGATAAAAAAACGGAAGTACCATCCGCATTTTACTTATAGCTGGTATAGAGCGGGAATTCAACTTTCTTTAAACCCGTCAGCGGGAACACCCAACGTCTCATGGAGTTTTCCACTTCCTTCAGGTAATCGTCATAGATTTTCTGGAAGCCGCTTTCCATATTGGGCGCTTCCGCAAATCGCGCCTTTACGCTATATACGGCACCGCCCTGATTCAATGTCATGGAAATCAGCAGATCCTCGGGCAACACATCCTCGGGATATTCTTTAGGAAATTTCTTGGCATACTTATTCCGCAGATGGCGAATGCCAGGAGTCCGCTGTGCAAGAACTTTTCGAATTTTCACCTTGATGGAATCATCCACCGCAGGCGTCGTTTTCATATCGGATAAGGCAGTCGTCCGTATAACGGATTTACAAATCGCCACTTGACCTCCAACCAGAGGCTGAGAATCCGGAAGACTTTTTACGCGATCGAACAAGTCATCGCCTGTTTTTTTGCGGGAAGTGTCGGGCGCATAAATCGCCCCGCTAATCATTACGCCCTTCTTGTCCAGAAACTCCTTGAGAGCATAGGGCGCCTGTTCATTCCAAAAGAGGATTTCCTCTTTCAATTTGTCACCGCGGTAGAAATTTATGCGAAGGTTGTCATCCCCACACAATTCGCGATGTATACATGTTCGACGATGAATTTTATGACCGTGTTTGACGCGGTCAAATTTCCGTTCCATACAAGCCTTAATGGAATCCTTTTCCTCCTGAGAAATGATATGAGCCAACTGGTCAATATCCGCGGAATCTTTTGAACTAAACACAACGGCCTTATACCACAGGACTTCCACCCGATCAGGCCCAATGGCAGGCATTTTTGAAGCCGCCAGAAGTGCCGCATCCCTAGAAGGCGCCTTGTCCGTTTCGTCGAAACCATCCGAACTGCACGAAGCAAACAGCGAAAACAAAAGCGCGCTGCAAAAAACCAGAAACCTAACCCAAAAATTCTTCATGTGTTTTAAAATAACAATGGGGAACAAAAACAACAAGTAAAGATTTATTTCTGCATATAATTTCAATCCTCCAATGCCCCGCCATCCAAATGCACTGAATAGCTTACCCTAACTCGTGCGACGGCGTCGCACTTTTTCCAGCAAGACAATCCTTAATTTTGGGATATTTTAAACAGGATCGTTGACAGGCTTGCTGTAGTCCCGTTCGCCGAAGAGGGCGGTGCCCACGCGGATCATGGTGGAGCCTTCTTCGATGGCAACTTCCAGGTCGCCAGTCATGCCCATGGAAAGCTGGTCGAAGTTTGCGAATACGCCGCCCTTGGCCAAGTACTTCTGCTGGAGATTGCGGAGGAAGGCAAAGCATTCGCGGGAATCTTCTGCAACGCCAGTGTTCTTGCCAATGGTCATGAGACCGCGGAATTTCAAGTGCGGGAAATTGCGGCCTTCCAATGCCGCCAAAAATTCATCCGCGCGGGCGATATCTAACCCGCTCTTGGTTTCTTCTTCACCGGCATTCACCTGGAAGAGAATTTCGAGAGTCTTACCATTGTCGCCGGGAAGTGCCGCGCAAACCTTTTCCAGTTTTTCAACGGCTTCCATGCTGGCAATGGAATGAATGCAATCTGCAACGATGGCGGCCTTCTTCAGTTTGTTGCTCTGCACCGGGCCAATGACATGGCACTGCACCGGGCTTCCGTCGAGAGCCATGCGACGTTCGCTGAACTTGGATTCCGCTTCCTGCACGCGGTTTTCACCAAAGACCTTTGCGCCCAGGGCAATTGCATTTTCTACCGCTTCTGCCGGGTGAAACTTGCTCACCCAAACCAAAAGCACAGATTCACGGGAACGGCCAGCCTTTTCGCAGGCAGCGGCAATTCTCGTTTCCAATTTGGCCAGCTGGCCACCCATTTCTTCAAGAGTAAATTCCATACCCGAAATATAACTTTTTATATATTGTTCCAAGAAAGGCATAAAATTTTGAAGAAATTATTACTGGTCATATTCGCGATTCTATTCCTATGCGGGGGCGTTCTCCCCGCAGTGGAAGACTATCTGGATGAAGTCGCAAACAGCAAAGTGGTCCTCACCTTTTTTGGCAAGAAGGATTCCCCCGAAAAGTTAAAAAAGTTCATTACCTCGGTGAATCAGAAATTAAGCGATGCAGACGTGAGCCGTTTTGCTACCTATATCCTGACTTATTCAAAACAATACGACGTGGATTACAAATTGGTGGCCGCCGTCATTGCCCAGGAAAGCAAATTCAAGTTCAACGCCAAAAGTCGCGTGGGGGCGTTAGGGCTTATGCAGGTCATGCCCACCACCGGAAAAAACGTGGCCCAGAAACTGAAGCTTCCCCACTACAACCTATTGGATGCGAAAGACAATATCCAGATCGGGGTCAAGTTCATTTCCATGCTACACAAGGAATACCACGGCGACATCAACCTGATGCTAGCCCACTATAACGGCGGTTACAGACAGGCGGAGCTGTACAAGACCTTCCGTTATTTTGAACTCTTGCGCTTGATCGCAATGAAGTACGAAACCTTTGACTACGTCAAAAAAGTCAAGGCCAATTACCGAAAGATTAATCGAGAGATTTAAACGTCACGAATTATTCGCAAGTCACCGCTAATTTCAACCAGGCAGAATCAAGCGTCAATCTTTTCAAACTTACACCATCAGCAATTGTATAGTCCATTTCATCACCAGCCTTTTCTGATCGAGGATCAAACTCGCCATTCTCCACAGGTCCCGTAAATGTCAAACATTTTAACGGTGTAGTTTTGAATTCAAGTTCAGCTTCAACATTTGCTTCAGAAAAACGCTCCAAAAGCCGTTCAATAAAAAGAGGCGTAGACTCTATCAAAGAATCACTAAATTGAAAAGACTTTCCCGAACCAACATATACCTGTAGGGAATCTTCAACTTGAGGATAACCCCATCTAAATTTTACCTCAACATCAACGTCTAATGAATTAACAATCTCACCGAGTTTACATACGTTTTCCCAAACATCAGCTTGAGCAACAGAATCTTTTGAACAAGATACAAATACACAAAAGATTACAAGGTAAATAAAAAGACGCTTAATCATTAGTCAATCCTTTTTTATTTCAATTTCCAATAATCAAACAACATATTTAAATTATCTTCGGTATAAGATCGCCCGTCTACTCCCGATTTTAAATTTTTCAAAATATAGTTTTTCACTTCAGGCAAAGTCTTAGAGACTAAAAACGCCTTTTCTACATCTGTAATTTTGAATCCAGACACCTTATCTATATTAGACTTATAACCGTCAGCAGATTTTGTATTTACATCTATTAAATCCTGACCAATCCCAACATATGCGGAGGAATAACTTACTCCACAAGTGGATTTTAAATCCCCAGAACAATATCTGTTATTCGTAAAATACCATTCAATTCCTCTGGTAAACGCATCCCTATAATTTTCTTTTTCATCATTAAATAACGAACTCTTTTGATTTGAATACAACGAAAAATGAGCAACTTCGTGAATAGTAGACCGATATATGCCATCAGATTGTCTATCATCGGTTGCCAACATCATAATTCTATCATCAAACATTGTAGAAGAACTTAATATGTAAAACCCCCATACCCCATCCTTATACTGATATCCGGCATCACTCATCGCTTTTTTAAAATCGGACTTATTCTTATAATACACTTCTATATCCAAACTTTGATTACCAGCAGTATTACTTCGCGGTTTTTTCAATCCAAATCGATTGCCATACCAATATTGATATGCAGCGGTCCAGACCGCACACCACCTGGCCTCTTTTCCTGTAAATGTTTCATTCCAGTCGGAGTGCTTATTATTCTTTTCAATCTCAAGATCTTCACCATAAATTGAGTGTCCATCTTCAAGCAAAAATTCATCAGAGTCAAAATTAGCTTCATAATCAATGTCAAAACTCCACTTTTCTGGAATTGAAAAATGACCATTCACATCAGTATGAGCTTCGCGCCAATAGTATGAATAACCACCCGTTACACGAACACCCACCAATGGTTGCTCCCCAAGGTAATCATCCACAAATTTTAGTGTTCCACCTAATTTCTTCGCACTGCTAAATAGAGACCACGCAAGCTTAGGTTTTTCACCGACATTTAGTTCAGTTGCAGATGATTTAAGACGTTCTGCAAGATTTCCTGTCATCTCCAATGAATTCCATTCAACCTCATGTAAGGATACTCCAAGTTCATCTAGTTTGGAGGAAGCCTTCTTTGCAAGACCCTTCATAGCATTACCATCATCCAACACATCATCTGGTTCTACAAGAAAAAGTTCCTTGATAATCTCATACCTCGTTGGTCCAAACTTATAATCAACTGGAACCGTGGCAAATAAGGGTACAATAGAATCAGGCAGCGAAAGGTCCTTGTAAACAACAGGCTTCTTAATAGGCTTATAGTCTAGGGGATGCTTAAACAATACAAGGGATGAATCATATTGTTTTAATTCATACGCCCCCTTCTTTCCATCCGCAAGAAACCTTATATACAGGTAATTCGGCTCAAAAGACAAACCGCTTACATCAGCCGAATCTTCCGCACTATGACACTTTGCCAGGGCCGTCTTACGTAGAGCCTCACTCATATTTTCTACGGTATAGGGGTCTTGGGCAGGATTGCTAACTACAGCAGAAGTAATGACATTAACGAAAGGTGCGACCTCCTCAGAAACGGGAATTTGAGGATTGGACATCTCAGAACAGGCGCAGAGCATCAAAGATGCCACACCAAGGCAGAATATATTTTTCAACGGATCCTCCTAACGGACCACAATGTTTCCTTGTACAAACTATTTCGAACAAAGCATCGTCCAATATAAAAAAAGTAAATTTCAACGTCAATACAAAATCAATCATCCTTCTTACCCCACATCCCAAAAAGACCCGCAGATTTTTTCCGCGGGTCCTTTAATTTTTTGGCTTAAGTGTCAAAAGGATACCTGAAAAAGGGTATCCTTTGCTTTAAGTGTCATTTGGATACCTAAATCCGCTTCAATCCCTTTATCCGTCTGCGTTCAGACGAGAAAAATGTTCCAAAATCATGGTCTTGCGACTATTCTTGGATATGCCCTTGTGAAGGCGTAAGATGGACTTCAAATCTGTAAACATAGATTCGATTCCATTGTTCGTGTTTGGGACACCTGACCCATACATTTCCTCGAAGGTCCATAGAAAACGCATGTTTCTTTTTATGCTGAGATAGGCGCTTCGAAGGTTCTTATGCGTGTAGCGCATTTTTCCGTCGGTGTACAAAGCCCGTTCCTTTAGGAAAGCCGTCCACTTACTTTCCCATTCGCCAAACAGTCCTTCAAAGGAAGCCCGGTCTGTGTGGACCATGAAGTAGGTCAGCTCAAGAAGTTCTCTTGATGCAGGCAGTTTTGGCCTGCTAGTCAACCAATGCTTGACGGTCTTTATCTGATGAAATTGGCAGTACTGAAACGGATACCTGGATAGCCGCTCTCTCAGGCCCCGTAAGCCATCGCTGACGATGCACACAATTTCAAAGCCGTTCTTTTCCAGCCATTCAACGCCTTCAACATAGTCTTCAACGCGCTCCTTTCTGTTTATGAATTTTGACCAGACAACATGTCCCTTGATTGAATCCTTGATCGCAATGAAGTACGAAACCTTTGACTACGTAAAAAAAGTCAAGGCCAATTACCGGAAAATCAACCGGGAATTTTAGCGTTTAATGGGAAAATGCTATAAAATAAATGCCTACAGAACTTAAAACAATAGAAAACAAATAGCCAAACCACGAAACTATTGAAATTGCCTTTGTTTTAGGATTTTCATAACAGCCGTTATAAAGACATACCGTTGTCATAAAAATTTGGAAGAGCAACGGTACAATAGTAGCAAGTTGAATCAAAAAAAAGAATCCTAACGAGATTGCACACAAAACGCCTTCTATTAACAACCATGGCGCAAAAGGAGCCAAGGCAATAAGGATTACGTTTCTTTTCGTCTTAATCCCCTTTAAGCAACTCAGATATATAAAAGCAAGGGGTATAGCCAACATCAACGGCATGTACAATTTCGCCATGAATTCCCCAATGAGGTTGAAACTATCTAAGTTCTCGTATCCATAAGCCTCATTGACTGTCTTTTCCTGCATATACCACAAATAAGGCCATGACCCCATCAGCATAGTGACAATCATGCAAATGATGATTCCGATCTTGTTCACCTTGAAGGGTGGTTTCGCTTCGTACACGTTATCTTGAATGGACTCAAATTGAGGAACAAACTCTATGGTTTCTTTCGTTAACTTCTCTCGTTTAAAACAGAAGTAAATAATCAACATTATTTCAAGAAATACCGGAAGGCCTAAGGACACGAAGGTCACATCACACAGTAATACACTGCGAAGAAGATCGGTACACAAGCAGCAAGGAACAACATATAAAGGAATACTCACCACAAAAGGAATGGCTGGTTTCAAAGCCAGTTTAAACGATTGTGTAAAATTCTCAATTCCTTTCAGCGCTTTCCAATAAGAAAAAGAAAATGGAACACCGACAGCCATCGGAAGAACCGCAAACCAGCAGAAAGGACTTAATTGTACATAATGCATTTCGTGCAACAGGGCGCACAATGGGAATAACAGAACTACCATTGCTTCCGCAATACAAATTCCCAAAATGATTTTCTTCCAGAGAGGTACTTTCAGCGTTTCCATCCTAATCCCTAATTTACAAAAAAGGACCCGCGGTTTTTATTCCGCGGGACCTAATATAATTAATGCACTAGATCCTTCGACTTCGCTCAGAGCTTGCCCTGAGTTCGCCGAAGGGATGACACGCTACTTTTTCCTAGCAGGTTTTGCCGGAGCCTTTTTCACGGGTTTCTTCGCTGTAACCTTCTCGGACTTTTCGGATTCTTCGTCCTCATCGTCTTCCTTTATACTAGCGCTTGAGCCTGCGGCAGCAGGCGAAACCTTCACTCCCCTAAAAAGGATCTTGATGATTTCGTCGATGTGCTTGTGGGTGAAGATCTTCAGGCCCTTCTTTGCAGGTGCCGGGAGTTCGTCCACATCCTTCTGGTTCTGGGCCGGGAGGCGCAAGGTCTTTACACCAGCCTGGAGAGCAGCCAGAGCCTTTTCGTTGAGGCCACCGATAGCCAGGCAGTTGCCCGTAAGGCTTACTTCGCCAGTGAAGGCAATGTCTGTGGGAATGGGATGGCGGGTGAATGCAGAAAGCAGGCACAGCGTGAGGGCGATACCGGCGGAAGGACCGTCCTTGGGAACAGCGCCTTCGGGTACGTGAATGTGAATGTCGGTCTTCTTCACGATGGCAGGGTCAATGCCAAAGCGCTGCAGACGTTCGCGAACCAGGGAAAGCGCAATCTGGGCGGATTCCTTCATGACGTCGCCCAGCTTACCCGTCATAATGAGGGCGCCCTTGCCGGAGAGTAGCATGCATTCGATGGGAAGGATTTCTCCGCCCACACTTGTCCAGGCAAGGCCCGTCACGATGCCCGGGCGGCCAGTTTCAGGCAGGGTGCTACCGATAAAGCGGGGAGCGCCCAGGTATTCCTGCAAAGTCTTTTCGGTCAGATCCTTCTGGAACTTCTTGCCCATGACCATGTCTTTCGCGCGATGGCGAACCACGTTTTCCAAGGTACGTTCCAGTTCACGGACGCCAGCTTCGCGGGTCCAGTCGCGGATTACCTTACGGACAATTTCGTCGGAGAAGGCAATGTCTTCGCCCAGCTTCACGCCGGTGCGTTCACAAATGCGGGGCACCAGATAGTTGGAAGCGATCTTTTCCTTTTCGTGGGGATAGTAGCCCGGCAGGCGCACCATTTCCAGACGGTCGTGGAGAGCTTCGGGAATCTGGTTTTCGTTATTGGCGGTAGCGATGAACAGCACGCGGGACAGGTCCAGACCCACTTCCATGAAGTGGTCCGTAAAGTCGTGATTCTGTTCCGGGTCCAAGACCTCCAGCATGGCGCTGGCGGGATCTCCACGGAAGTCGCTTGCCATCTTGTCGATTTCATCCAGAAGGATAATGGGGTTCATGCACTTGGCGCGCTTCAGGGCGTGAATGAAACGGCCCGGCATGGCACCGATGTAAGTACGGCGATGACCGCGAATTTCGGCTTCGTCACGAACGCCACCCAAGGTGATGCGGACGAAATTGCGCTGCATGGCCTTGGCGATGGATTCCACCAGAGTGGTCTTGCCAACGCCCGGAGGACCAACCAGGCAAAGGATGGGAGCGCGACGTTCCGTGCCCGTAAGCTTCAGAACGGCGATGTATTCCATAATGCGATCCTTCACCTTGTCCAGACCAAAATGCTTTGCGTCCAGCTCGGCCTTCACCTTCTTCATGCTGAGAACGGTGTCGGTGTACACATTGTACGGGAGCGTGAGGAACCAGTCCAGATAGTTGCGGCTTACGGCGTATTCCGGCGACGTGGGCTGCATCATGCGCATGCGGGAAATTTCTTCTTCCAGCTTTTCCTGGATGGCGGGAGCGAACTTCTTTTCCTTGATCTTCTTTAAAAGCTGGTCCGGTTCGGACTGGCCGTTTTCGCCATCCAGTTCATCCTGGAGCTGGCGGATCTGTTCGGAAATGAACCATTCCTTCTGCTGCTGGGCCATCTTCTGGCGGACATTCTGCTGGACCTTCACCATCAAGGTGTCGTTGTTTGCGGCCATCTGCATCACCTGCAAAAGGCGATTCGCCAGATCATTAATGTTCCCAATTTCCAGAAGAGTCTGACGTTCATCCAGGGAAACCTGAAGGAACGGAATCATGCCATAGAATGCATTCAGGTGGCTATCCATGGTAAAGAGGGCGTCCACCATGCCATCCGCGATGTTGCGGTGCATGGAGTATTCCTTAAACTGGTTCAGTACCAGTTCAAAATTTTCACAGCGGTCGGCTAGCTGAATCCTGGGATTACGTTCAGAAACGGTAACCTGCAAAAAGCCCTTTTCCTGGACGATGGAGCGGAGATCCACTACGGATTCACCTTCCAGAACCACCTTTACGCAACCATTGGGGAAAGGCGTCACGTTGCTGACGCGGGCAAGGACACCCACGGAATAGAGATCCAGCATGGGGTTCGCAATTTCTTCCAGCTCGATATTTTTCTGAGCGGAAAGAATAATTTCGTTACCGTGGGCTTCGGCGTATTCCAATGCCTTCAGGGAAATTTCCCTACCTACCAGAATACGGCGGGTGGTCAGCGGAAATACAATAGCGTCCCTCAGAGGGAGCAACGGGTATGTCTTATTCACGTCAAGAGCCAAAATCATTTCTCCAATAGCCCGCTAGCCTTTCCAGCGAGCCAAATCGAAATTAGGAAGCCTTCTTGCGGCCCTTTTTCGGGGCGGCAGCTACAGCGGTTGCCGGTTTAAGTCCTTCACGGACCATTTCGGCAGTAATGGAAAGAGTCTTGGTGTCAGAACCAGGAACAGTGAACATGAATCTCTGGAGAGCCTTTTCCAATACGGAACGAAGGCCGCGGGCACCCGTCTTTCGAGCCATGGTCTCGCGAACAATTTCCTTCAGGGCATCGTCAGTAAATTCCAGTTCCACTCCATCCATTTCAAACAGTCTCTTGTACTGCTTCACAAGAGCGTTCTTGGGCTGGGTCAGAATATTCAAAAGTGCTGCTTCGTCCAGTTCCTCGAGGGCCACTGCAATAGGCAAGCGGCCGACGATTTCGGGAATAAGACCGAACTGGATCAGATCATCCGGTTCCATCACCTTGAACAGCTCGCTCAGGGAATTTTCTTCGGAACTACGGATGTCAGCGCCAAAACCCATGCCGCCCTGATTTACACGGCGGGCAATGATCTTGTCCAGAGTTTCAAAGGCGCCACCGCAAATGAACAGGATATTGCGGGTATTCACCTGCACCAGGGGCTGTTCAGGATGCTTACGGCCACCCTTGGGAGGCACTGCAGCGACAGTACCTTCAAGAAGCTTCAGCAAGCCCTGCTGAACACCTTCACCACTCACGTCGCGGGTAATGGAAGGGTTGGCAGTCTTGCGGGCAATCTTATCAATTTCGTCAATGAAGATGATGCCACGTTCAGCACGGGCAACATCGTAATCGGCAGCCTGCAACAGGCGCACGATAATGCTATCCACGTCTTCACCCACATAGCCTGCTTCCGTAAGGACGGTTGCGTCGGCAATGGTAAAAGGCACATCCAGGAAACGGGCCATGGTCTGGGCAAGCAAAGTCTTGCCGGAACCGGTGGGACCCACCAACAGCAGGTTGGACTTGTCCACTTCCACATCGTTCTTGGAATTGTGAGTTTGTTTGTAACGAAGGCGCTTGTAATGGTTGTAAACCGCTACAGAAAGAGCCATCTTGGCCTGGTCCTGTCCGATGACGAATTCGTCCAGGTGGTCCTTGATCTGGCTGGGAAGGGGCAGAGGCTTGGAAGCAACTTCTGCTGCAGCCTCTTCCTGTACTCTACGGGAACGATCCTCTTCGATGATGCGATGGCACATGGACACGCAGTCGCTGCAAATATGCACGCCTGCACCAGTGATCATCTTCTCGACTTGCTCTGCCGGCTTGCCACAGAAACTGCAAGACACGGTGGGGTGGTTCTTCCCGCTACGATACATTAAATTCCCTCTTTACGCGGCACAAAAATTTCATCGATGACGCCAAATTCCTTGGCTTCTTCGGGGCTCATGTAGAAGTCGCGGTCGGTCTTTGTACGGACTTCTTCAATAGACTTGCCAGAATGCTTGGCAACGATTTCGGCCAGGGTATCCTTGGTGCGGACAATTTCCTTGGCGGTAATCTGGATGTCGGTAGACTGACCGGTTGCAGCGCCAGACGGCTGGTGCAGCATGATGCGGGAATGCGGCAGAGCATAACGCTTGCCCTTGGTTCCTGCAGCAAGGAGCACGGCAGCCATCGAAGCGCAACTACCGATACAGATGGTAGCGATGTTCGGGCGAACATGCTGCATGGTATCGTAAATGGCCAGACCTGCCGACACGTAACCACCCGGGCTGTTGATATACAGCGTGATATCCTTCTCCGGATTCTCGTATTCAAGGAAGATCAGCTGGGCCATGACGTTATTGGCCACTTCATCATTGATGGGAGTTCCCAAGAAGATGATGCGTTCCTTGAGGAGGCGGGAGTAGATGTCGTAGGCGCGTTCACCGCGTCCGGTGGTCTCGATGACGGTAGGAATGATCATTATGAGTTTACCTCTTACTTAGTTTCTTCAGCGGCAGCGCGAATGCCAACGATGAAGTCTGCAGCCATCTGGATGCGGAGTTCGTCGCGCATAGCATTGATGCGGCCGGACTGACGGAAGTGGGCCTTCAGGGATTCGAAGTCCACATGGTATGCGTTAGCCATAGCCTGGAGACGTTCGTCAACCATAGCCTGGGTCGGCTTGATCTTTTCGGCAGTAGCGATGAAGTCGAGAATGCGATGCTTCTTGATTTCACGGACAGCTTCCGGAGAGAGAGCCTTAATCTGTTCTTCGGTGGGTTCGATAACGTCCTTTTCGTTCTGGACGTTACGGTTGATGGACCAGCGGATCAGGTCGCTGATACGAGCCTGAGGCACTTCGAACGGGTTAGCTTCGATGATCTTATCGATAGCTTCGTTCACAGCCTTGTTCTTGACAGCGTCCTTCTTCTGGTTTTCGATGCCATCAGCAAGATTCTTCTTCAGGTCTTCCACATCCTTGACGCCAACCTGTTCGAAGAAAGCTTCGTCCATGGTGGGAGGAACGATGGCGCGAACGTCGGTAACTTCGACCTTGAACTGGGCAGTCTTACCGCGATAGCGTTCGTCCTTGTGGTCTTCCGGATACTGGAAGTTGATTTCCTTGGTTTCGCCAGCCTTAGCGTCGACGAGACCTGCGTCGAATCCCGGAGAAGCGGATTCACCGAGGAGAGAACGGAATTCCTTGTTTTCCGGAAGGTCCTGCTTTTCGCCGTCGATAATGACTTCGATGTAGTTACCCACAACGACGTCACCCTTTGCAGCGGCACGGTCCACATGTTCGTCCTTGCTCCACATCTGCATGAGACGGTTGTATTCAGCGTCGATTTCTTCCTGGCTTACAGCAACAGCCGGAACGGTGATACCGGTGTCGGCATAGCCCTTGATATCGATTTCCGGATCCATTTCGACTTCAACCTTCAGAGTGATGTCTGCGGTCTTGTCGTCGTTGAAGTCAACAACCTTCATCTGGCCAACGGGAATGATGTTTGCCTTCTTCAGTTCTTCCTGGACGATCTTGTTGATGGTTTCATCAACAACTTCGTGACGGATGGATTCACCAAACTGCTTCAGGATCATTGCCTTGGGAACCATGCCCTGGCGGAAACCCTTCAGGGTAACCTGCTTCTTGTACTGGTTCACCTTCTTTTCGAAGGGAGCAGTCAGGTCAGCCTGCGGAATGGAAATTTCGAGGGTGCGCAGAGTGGCGCTAGTTTCTTTGATTTCAACGCTCATTATGAACTCCGATAATCGATTTAATTAGATGTTAAAAACATGCGAGGGGTGGGAGTCGAACCCACACACCGAGGTACCAGATCCTAAGTCTGGCGCGTCTGCCAATTCCGCCACTCTCGCGATTTTGCACCCAAAGATACAAAATGCGGAAGACATTTGGAATTTAATCATCTAATTTTACCCACCGTTGCAAGCGTTAAAGAACATACGAATCGGAATTTTTATTTCACTGGTGAACATCCTCATCCAGGGAGTTTCCGTCCTCGTCCAGAATATTATCGCTAATAATTTGGGAATTGTAAACTTCGGATACTTCGGAATTTTACAAAGTGACTATACCATCTTCTGCGCACTGGCGGATTTCGGCATGGCAACCCTGATTTTGGCCTTTTTTGGGAAGCGGGCAACCCAGGGCAGGTTATTCATAAACGTTCTCCAGTTACGACTTTCCATGACCGCGATGGCAGCCCTGGTAATGGTCGCTTTCGCCTTTATCTGCAGGTGGGACAGTCCCGTATTCTACGGAGAGCTTATCCTTGCCCTAGGATTACTTTTCCAGCACGCCTTCTTTGACTGGTACTTCATCTGCGGCAACTTCTGGAAGAAACTCCTGATCTCGAAAGTTCTTCACACCATCTCCTACACCACCATCATGGGAATCGCCCTCTGGTATTTCCACTTCGATTCCATCCCGGCAATCGCAGGCGCCATGGTGGTAGCGGCTCTCCCCGCATTCGGATTTGGCGTAGGCCAGGCATTTACCGCGAAGGTCCTGCGCATAGGAATTCATACCCGTAGGTTCTTCGCGCTGATGTTCAAGTCCGCATGTCCCTACGCCCTTTCAAGCCTTGCAAGCTTCGCCTATCTGCCGGTAGGTCTCTATACCGTGGCAAGTTTCGCTCCCGAATCTTTCCTCGGCTCCTACAATTTTGCACACAAACTAATCATCCTTGCCTCGGGGCTCATGGTCCACTTCATTTCCAGCAGCCTCATTACCCTGCACCAGACGGACAGCAAGACCCTGCACCTGAGGGACCAGGCCGTCTTCACCCTGTTCATCACCGCAGTTTCCAGCCCCTTCTGGCTGTTCCCGCAGTTCACCCTGAAGCTGATCTTCTTCGGAGCCCCCTGGACCGCCGAAGTACTTGAAACCAGCTGTTTCTGCCTAAGGATCCTGGCGATGTCCCTCATCCTGCAGGCCACCCGCATGGGGATGATCTCCACCATGCTCAAGGAAAAGCGGACCTGGACCTACGGCATCATGATTACCGCAGGTGGCGTCGTGAACATAGCAGCATGTCTCATTGGAGCGCAACTGCTCTCCAATCGTTACATCCCCCTGCTGACCTTGACCGGTGATTTACTGCTGAGCCTGCAGCTGGCCGTCTACTTTATCAAGAACAGGCGCTTCGGCTGGTAACTTTCCCGGTTCCCCAGGATCCTTCCTCAGGCGGCCGCGACCAGCGCATATGGTAGTGGCAATGCAGATATACAGGCACCAGATGCAATAAAGTCCCTGCTTGTAGCCTGCCGTAAAGAACCACCATCCCACGAAATAGATAAACAGCGTATAAAGCGCAATCTGCCGGGGACTGAACCTCCCGCACAGTCGCAAGTGCAGCAAGGTGAGGGCCATGCCGCACAATAGCGGGAACAGGCAGCAGCCCACCAGATGGAAATCCTTGTACACTTCCCACAGGTAGTTCACCGTGTTGAAGCCGTACACCTTCTGGATCCTTTCATTGAAGGCATCGTCCCAACGGAAACTGTTCCTGAAACTTCCGCTCACACGGGCATACTCAAACACGCCGGCAAAGAAATCGATTCCATAGGTATGGGGATGTACTTCATTGTCATTGGACGGATTTACCGCATAATCCAGGTTCCAGTAATTGTTGGCCACGTACATGTAGGGCAACTTCATCACGGCATCCATGGCCTTGCCCTTGATATCGCTTCCGCCATATTGGGAACGCAGGCTACTGATGGCCACAAAACTTCCAATGGCAAGAACCAACGCCAGGGAAATGATGACCGGCGAAATACGCTTGTACAGAAAGTTGGACATGATGATCAGGAAGCCCAGGTTGCAGAACAGGGATGTACGGTTCGGGTAGGCCATCAAGTTCATGAGAATGGTAAATACCACCATGAACTTCGAGATATTGCAAACAAGTCGATTATCGTTAAACTTCTTGAAAGCGGCAACACCAAAGAGCAGGACCGCAAGAGGACCGCTACTCAAAAGGATTGCATAATAACCATAATCCACATCCTTGCTCATCCAGTCCGCAGGATGGTCCGTAAACACGATCAGGTTGCCCGTCTTCTGAACCACGCCAAAGACGCCCACCATGAACAGCAAGAATGCCACAAAGGAAAACACAAGATGAATGTTCCAGTTGTAGTCCCTGGGCGGCGTGGGAGCCGCCAAATCGCAGCTCATCCTCTTTGAACGGGCATACTGGGTCACCAGGAAGCATCCGCCGCAGAAGGACACCAGACCCAGAATCCAGACCATCCAGGTCTTGGCGTGAAAGTCCGTCATGGCAGGGTCAAGGCGCAAAAACGCAATCCCCAGGGTCAAAAACTGGGTAAAGCAGTAAATGGATATAGGGCTAAAGAAGTCGCGTTTCAGCCAGGCCACACGGACAAGGCAGAACAGCGTGACAACAACAGAGACTGCAGTTTCCGGATAGTCCATTATCCAGGAAAACATAAACTATCCCTTCTTTCTGGAGAAATGAGCCTTGAAGGCAGCCCACTGCCTAGCAGTCTCGGAACCGCGATTTTCCTCGTCGTCCAGGAATCCCAGGATGTTGCAGACAATGGTTGCGACAATGAACGATACCAGGAAGGCGAACATCAGCGACACCCCACGGAGAGGATAAATCTTCTTGTCGTTTTCCCAAGGCGGTTCCAGCACATGAAGATTGGTCAGCATCTTCGCTTCTTCCATACGCATCTGCTCGCTCTGCTGGCGAAGCAGCTTGTACATGGCTTCCTGCACGCGAATTTCAGATTCACGACGGACGTATTCGGCGCCAAGTTCCGGAGACTTCTTCAGGGAAACAAGACCCAGGTCCTTGTGCTTTCCGTTAACGGCGCTATTCAATGCGGAATTTACACCCTTGTAGCGCTTATTCAATTCATCATAGCGTCTGCTACCATCACCGCGGTCAGCCTTTTCAAAGGCCAATTCCATGGATACTTCCTCACGCTTGCTCTGCAGGGAGCTCAAGTACTTGAGGGTAGATTCCAGCTGGACTTCCGGATCGTAAATGTTGTTCTCTTCCTGGAACTTCACGAAGTCATTGATGAGGGAATCCAGAACATGTACGCAGGAATCCAGACGGGACTGGAAGTACATACGGGACTGCCTTGCCTGGGAAGTCTTGAAGGCATTGAAGGCGGAGTCCGTCTTTTCCAGGATAAAGGAGACCATCTTTGCAGCCAGCTTGTAGTCCTCATCCTCCATGGAGACCGCAAACATGTCCTCCTTGTTCACTTCCACGCCAAAACGCTTGCGGAACATTTTCAGGAGGTCGGCATGGAAGTCGCCATCGAACTCGTAATGTTCCGCCAGGTTAAATTCCTTGATGACCTGGTTATGCAGTTCCCAGGAATTGATGATAGTCCACACGGCATTCGCGTCATCATCGGCAGAACCAAGTCCCAGGAGGGAGCTGACACTACCAGACGCACCGCCCAGCATGGAGCTAAGGCCACTAAGCGTATTCTGGGATGCGGCCGGAGGAGTCACCACCGCGGTAGCGGCATACATAGGCTTGATTACCCACATGACCAGCACAAAAGTAACGATAGTCGGTAACCACAAAATGAAGAACCACAGCTTGAAACGCTTCAAGCAGTTGTTCATCACGCGAAGGATGATTTCGATAAAGCCAGCGGAAGCCTGGGTATTCATAAATTCTACTTGTAGTTAACGTAAATGATGAAGGCAGAGGAGAGCACTGTCAGGAGTGATGCAAGGAACAAGGTGAAGTCCTTGAAAGACTCGTAATGGCTCTTTGGAATTTCGATGTAGTCACCAGGCATCACCTGGTCCGTAGCCACATTCACGGAAATAGCTTCCGGCTCGGTACCACGCCAGATCCGAATCTGGCTCCAGGAGCCCGAAATGGTATTCAGCCCAGCGGCAGCCACGTAGTCAAGCACCCTCCAGGAAGGATCGTAAGGGTAACGGCCCAGGAAGTTCACGGCGCCGCCCACATACACCAGCATTTCCTGCACGGAGAATTCCACTTCGGTATTTGGGGTCACTACAGTGTTGCCCATTTCGGTGACGGAAATCCAGCGAGGGGCCTTGCCCGGTTCACGAACGCAGGCAGCCTTATAGCCGAAACTATGAAGTCTGGCTCCGCCAGCCAATTCAAAATATTCCTGAAGGGTCCTTCCTTCCTTGTAGGCCACGCTAGTCTTGTAGCCCGGGAAAATCATTGCCACGTTGTCCCCAAGACCTACGTAGGGAACATAAATCTTGTCGCCCTGCTCCAGCATGATATCATCATCGAAGTTCCCGTCGATGGACATGGCGCTATAGTTGATATGGAGAGTGTCCTTACCGCGGATCACCTGCACGTCTTCCGTGTTGGCGCGGGTAACGGTACCGCCCATCTGGCGGATAAAATAGCTGAGACGAGTCTGGGGATCCACCAGATGCTGGCCAATCTGACCCACGGCACCCATGGCATTCACCTTGAACTTCTTAAGGGCAGCAAGCTGTACATAGCAATACTCGCGCTTGTAACGCTTGGCGGCCAAGTCAATAATCAGCTCCTTGGCTTCCGCAAGAGTCTTGCCACCTACATTCACCACCCCACATTCCTCGATGGCCACCGTTCCGTCGGGAGCCACCTGGACAGTAAGGTAACTGGTCTCAAGCATCACATCCAGGAAATCACCAGGACCTAGCAAATAACTGGAATCCACAGCCACTTCCGCAGAGGCGGGAGTCAGGGCAATACTGCTGCGAGATGAAGGTCCGGAAGCCTTCACGGAAGAAAGGCTACCGAAGGATGACTCGGCAGCAGATACGCCCGCACACAACAAAAGAAGAACAGCGATCAAACGTTGCATCAAAAAACCGTATATCGATATAAATGTCAGAATAAAATACAAAAAAAACGAGTCGGTGATTTGAATCGCTCGTTTTACATGAACCAATCGGGGTAAAAAAAGTCCGGCCTTGCGACCGGACTTTTTTTAGCTTTTTACGCTATGGATTAGTTGTTGCTTTCGCCTTCAACCATGTTAACGGTTTCGGGCTTGGCAGCGTCAGCAGCCTTCTTGGTCTTCACAACGATTTCGTCTTCGACGAGACCGATGAGAGCCATTTCAGCAGCGTCACCAGCGCGGTTCGGGCCGAGCTTCAGGATACGGGTATAACCACCGTTACGGGAAGCATAGCGCGGGCCGATAGTGTTGAACAAATCCTGGAGAACCTTCGGGTCCATCACGAAGCGAGCAGCTTCACGACGTGCAGAAAGGTCACCCTTCTTTGCATAGGTAATCATGCGTTCCACACAGCTACGAACGAGCTTAGCCTTGTGGAGAGTGGTGCGCACGTAGCGGTCGCCCTGTTCGGCTTCCATACCCTTTCCAAGAATGGAGGTGGTAAGAGCGCGGAGGATGGCACGCTTGTGCTGGGCGTTAACGCCGAGTTTCTTGTTTTTTACACCGTGTCTCATTTTTAATCCTTCAAGTAGTCATCGACGTCCATGCCAAAGCTGAGGCCCATGGAGGTCAATACTTCGTTAAGTTCAACCAAGGACTTACGACCGAAGTTCTTGTATTTGAGCATATCGTTTTCCTTGTTGCGCACAAGTTCGCCAACGGTATGGATGTTTGCCATACGGAGGCAGTTGCTGGAGCGAACGGAAAGTTCCAGATCGTCCACGCGGGTGCGCAGGAGCTGAGCGATACGCTGACGTTCTTCATCCATTTCAAGTTCTTCAGGAGATTCCAGATCGCCTTCGAAGTTGATGAAGATTTCCAGGTGATCGACGAGGAGCTTTGCAGCATATGCCAAAGCGTCTTCGGGATCGATGGAACCATCAGTAGTAATCTCGAGTTCCAGACGGTTATAGTCCGTCTTCTGGCCAACGCGGGTATCGCTGATGTGCATTGCCACTTTCTGCACCGGATTGAAGTTGGCGTCCATGGCGATCACGCCGATAGGAGCGTCCTTATCCTTCAATTCGTCAGCAGTGACATAGCCGCGGCCGCTGGAAATCTTAACTTCCAAAGACAGCGAAGCGTTACCGTTCAATGTTGCGATATGAACATCCGGAGTGAGAACTGCAACGTTCGGATTGTCCATGAAGTGCTTAGCCGTGACTTCGCCGTCGCCGGACATGTCCAGGCGAAGGGTTTCGTCGTGGTCAGACAGGAGCTTGACGCGGATGCTCTTGAGATTAAGGATAATATCGGTGACATCTTCCTTAACACCCGGGATCGTCGAAAATTCCTTGTCAACGCCTTCGATTTTCACGGAGACAATAGCCGCACCCTGCAGAGAGGAAAGGAGCGTACGACGGAGAGCGTTACCGAGGGTGATACCCCAGCCACGTTCCAATGCTTCTACTACGAACTTAGCGTAGCGTCCGTCTTCGCCGGTTTCCACTTTCTGGAAGCTGCGCGGCATCTGAAGTGATTTCCACATCATTGGCGATACCTCTTTAAATTAGACTCTTCTCTTCTTTTTAGGACGGCAACCGTTGTGAGGAACGCCCGTCACGTCTCGAATAGAGAGAACTTCGAGGCCCGCATTCTTAATAGCACGGACGGCGGATTCACGACCACCACCTGCGCCCTTAACGCGGACATCAACCTTACGCATACCGAGGTCGAATGCCTTGTGGGCAGCAACTTCAGCAGCGAGCTGTGCAGCAAACGGAGTGCTCTTGCGAGAGCCCTTGAAACCGGAGTTACCGGGAGAGCCCCAAGCTACAACGTTACCGCGAGCATCGGTAATAGAGACGATAGTGTTGTTGAAGGAAGCGAAAACGCAAGCGATGCCCTGGAGGTCAACGCGACGCTTGCCCTTCTTGATCTTGACTTCTTCAGCAGCCGGAGCTTCAACAGCGGCAGCAGTTTCATTAATTACTTCTTCAGCCACGATAAAACTCCTTACTTCTTCTTGTTAGCCACAGTCTTCTTCGGACCCTTACGAGTACGAGCATTGGTGCGGGAACGCTGACCGCGGACCGGGAGGCCCTTGCGGTGGCGGATACCACGGTAGCAACCAATATCCTGCAGACGCTTAATGTTCAGGGTAACTTCTGCGCGGAGCTGACCTTCCACAGAGTATTCATCTTCGAGAAGATGACGGATCTTACCTTGTTCTTCTTCGGTCAGATCGTCACACTTCTTATTCTTATCGATGTTCAGCTGTTCGCAAACCTTGTTAGCGGTGAACAGACCGACACCATAGATTGCCGTCAGACCGTATTCAACGGTCTTGTTTCTCGGTAAATCGACACCAGCGATACGTGCCATACGATCTCCTTATCCCTGCTTCTGCTTGTGACGGGGGTTCTTGGAACAGATGATGCGCAATACACCCTTACGACGGATGATCTTGCAGTTTTCACATCTGGGTTTGATGGAGGCTTTGATTTTCATAGGTTTGACCTTCTTTGAAAATACCTATTACTTGTAACGGTATGTGATTCTTCCACGATTGAGGTCGTAGGGAGAAATCTCAACCAACACTTTGTCGTCGGGCAAAATTCGAATGAAATGCCGACGCATTTTTCCGGAAACATGAGCAAGGATTTCGTGACCATTTCCGAGCTGGACACGGAAGAAAGCGTTGGGGAGAGCTTCCAACACAACACCTTCTACTTGAATGCCTTCTTCTTTAGCCACTAACTTGCCATCCTGCCGCGAATACGGCCATGCTTCAGGAAACCTTCATAGTTCTTGGTATGCAGTTGAGCTTCGAGCTGGCGAAGAGTATCAAGAGCAACACCTACCACGATTAACACCGAGGTACCCCCAATATAGAAACTCATATCGAGAGAGTCTTTCAAATGAAGGGGCGCAACGGCAATAAATGCCAAATAAAGCGCACCAGTCAGAGAAATTCGGGTCAAAACATGGTCAATATACTCTGCAGTCTGCTTGCCCGGACGTACTCCCGGAATAAATCCACCAGACCTCTTCAGATTTTCAGCAATATCATTCGGGTTGTACTGAATTGCCGTGTAGAAGAAGGTGAAGAAAATAATCAGGAGAGCGAACACGACACTGTAAAGTGCGTGGCCAGGAATAAGCATGATTGCAAAGGACTGCATAGCAGAAACATTCGGGAACCAGGAGGCGATCATGGCCGGAATGAACATAATGCAGCTTGCAAAAATTACAGGGATCACATTAGCAGTATTCACCTTGAAGGGCAAATAACTGGCCTGACCACCCATAACCTTGCTTCCAACCGTCCTACGAGGACTTTGGAGCGGAATGCGACGGTTCGCCTGTTCCATGAAAACGATGAAGCCAATAATAGCGAGCACGATAGCGAGAATGATAGCCTCGTTAAACAGTGCATGGCCCTTAATGCCTTCCTTAAACATTTCCACTTCGGAAAGGACAGCCCTCGGGAGGCCGCCGACGATACCGGCGAAGATGATTAGAGAGATACCATTACCCACACCATGCGAAGTAATCTGTTCGCCCAGGTACATCACAAAGATCGTACCGGCAGTGAAGGTCAGGGTAGCTAACAAACGGAAACCAAGGATGCCGGACCCAGAGGTGAAGTCGTCCGCTAAGACGGACACGTTGGATGCGACAGCCGTGGAAACCTTAAGGCTGGATAGCCAAACTGAAATACCCCATCCCTGCAGCGCAGCCAAGGCAACGGTGAAGTAACGGGTGTACTGGTTCAGCTTAGCGCGCCCTTCCTGTCCTTCCTTCTGCAAGGCCTGGATCGCAGGAATAACGGAGCCCATCAACTGAATGATGATGCTCGCGCTAATGTAGGGCATGATACCCAGGGCAAATACAGTCGCCTTCGCGAAAGCACCACCCGTGAAGGAGTCGTACAAGCCGAACAAGTTGTTCGAATTACGGAAGTACTCAGCCAGAACAGCAGAGTTCACTCCGGGGATGGTGATGTGAGCACCAACGCGATAAATGATAAGAAAACCAAGCGTAAAAAGGAGCTTTTTACGCAGGTCTTCTATCTTGAAGGCATTGACGAACGCATCAATAGCTTTCTTGAGAGCTTCCATTAGATGATCTCGACTTTACCGCCAGCAGCTTCAATGGCAGCCTTTGCCTTTTCGCTGATAGCGTCTACCTTGACATTGATAGCCTTGTCAATGGTACCAAAAGCGAGGACCTTGACCGGCTGTTCGACGTTACGGATGAAGCCCTGATCGAACAGAGACTGAGCATCGAAGTCCACAACGCTGCAAGAAGCGAGCTTCTTGAGGTTCACGATCTGGAATTCGACACCAGCGTGCTTGAAACCACGCTTCGGGATACGACGGTGGATAGGCATCTGGCCGCCTTCAAAAGCGACGCGACCGGCCTTAGCACTCTTACGAGCACCTGCACCCTTCTGACCACGGCCAGCAGTGGTGCCCCAACCAGAACCCGGACCACGGCCGATACGCTTGCGCTTAACGACCTTGGCCTTGCCAGGATTGAGAGTATTGAGTTCCATCTTAGATCTCCTCGACCTTAACCATGTCAGCCACGGCGTTGATCATGCCCTGGATGCTGGGGGTCAAATTGTGTTCAACAGTCTGTCCGATCTTGCGGAGACCCAGAGCTGCAACGTTTGCACGATGCATCGGGAGGCGACGGACGATACCCTTGATCAAAGTAATACGAACTTTCTTCATTGTATTACCCCTTAGGCGTTAGCACCGCGCAGAACTGCGCAGTCCTGTTTATTCTTCTGGGAAACAAGGCCTTCAATGCAAGCGCTGACGACAGTGCTCGGATTGGAAGAACCGTGAATCTTGGTGAGGATGTTGCGCACACCGGCGAGTTCGAGAACTGCACGAGCAGCAGCACCAGCGATAACACCAGTACCCGGAGCAGCCGGCATCAGGAGGATGCGAGTTGCACCGCTCTTGACTTCGATGTCATGAGGAATGGTGCCGTCCAGGAGCTGGACTTCAACGATGTTGCGGTGAGCAGCTTCGGTACCCTTACGGATAGCTTCGGAAACTTCCTTAGCCTTGCCGAGGCCTACGCCGACCTTGCCGTTCTTGTTGCCGATGACAACGAGAGCGGAGAAGGACATACGACGACCACCCTTAACAGTCTTAGCGCAACGGTTGATGTGTACAACCTTGTCTTCAAATTCAGAAACTTGAGCTTCGCGTTCCAAAGTGTACCTCTCAATTAGAACTTCAAGCCGCCTTCACGAGCACCTTCTGCAAGGGCCTGAACGCGACCATGATAGATGTAACCGCCGCGGTCAAAGACCACGGATTCAATGCCCTTGGACTTTGCGACTTCAGCAATCAAGAGACCGAGCTGCTTGCTCTGTTCAGACTTCGTCATTTCACCAAACTTGCCCTGGAAATCCTTGGAAGTAGTGGAGAGCTGAGCGATAGACTTGTTGTTTGCGTCATCGATAATCTGGGCGACCATGTGAGACAAGGAACGGCGAACAGCCAAACGAGGGCATTCTGCAGTTCCGACGACAGACTTACGTACGCGAGCGTGGCGTGCGATTCTGGACTGGATTCTTTTCTTAGCAATTGCAGTCATAGTTTACCCTTATTTACCTGTCTTCTTACCCTGCTTGCGACGGACAATTTCGCCAGCGTACTTAATGCCCTTGCCCTTATACGGTTCAGGACGACGGTACTTGCGAATTTCTGCTGCAGCCTGGCCGACCTTCTGCTTGTCGATACCCTTGATGGAAATCTTCAGAGGATCAACAGCCTTCAGTTCAACGCCTTCCGGTGCCTGGTAGATAACCGGGTGAGAGAAACCGAGAACGAGGTTCAGGTCCTTACCCTTCTGTTCTACACGGTAGCCAACGCCAACGATTTCGAGAATTTTTTCGAAACCCTTGGTCACGCCTTCGACCATGTTGGCAACGAGAGCGCGAGTGGTGCCGTGGATAGCACGGGAGAACTTCTGATCGTCAGGACGGGTGAAGGACAGCTGGTTGTTTTCGAACTTGATGGTGATCAGTTCGTGAACGTCAGCTTCGAGCTTGCCGAGAGGACCTTCGACCTTGATGTTCTGACCATTGATGGCAACCTTTACGTTTGCCGGAACGTTGATAATAGCTTTACCGATACGGGACATCTTTACCAAACCTTTGCGATGACTTCGCCGCCCACATTTTCCTTGCGAGCTTCGTGGTCAGTCATGACGCCTTTAGAGGTGGAGATGATAGCAAAGCCGAGGCCGTTACGAACGCGAGGAAGCTTAGCAGAGTCAACGTAGTGACGAAGACCCGGCGTAGACACGCGCTGGATGCCCTGGATTGCAGATTCGCCATTGGTGTAGCGGAGGAGGACCTTCAGGATACCCTGCTTGCCATCTTCAACTACGACGAACTTCTTAATGAAACCTTTTTCCTGCAGCACGCGTGCGATTTCGCGCTTCAGGTTGCTGGCGGGAATGTCCACCACGGGGAGCTTTGCCGTAGAGGCATTGCGGATACGGGTGAGCATATCGGCGATAGGATCTGTCATTGCCATGAGTATACTCTCCTTACCAAGAAGACTTAGTGATACCGGGGATTTCGCCGGCGAGTGCCATTTCGCGGAAGCAAATACGGCAAAGGCCAAAGCGGCGCATAAAGGCGTGCGGCCTACCGCAACGCTTGCAACGGTTGTACCCACGAACGGTATACTTCGGAGTACGCTTGCATTTTTCAATCATTCTTTTGCTTGCCATGGTATTACCTTACTTACGGAAGGGGAGTCCAAGTTCTTCAAGCAGGGCACGGCCTTCGTCGTCGGTCTTTGCAGAGGTGACGAAAGAGATGTCCATACCGAAAGTGCGAGAGATCTTGTCGATATCGATTTCGACGAAGATGGTCTGTTCCTTAATGCCCAGGGTAAAGTTACCCATGCCATCGAAGCCACGACGTGCGAGACCACGGAAGTCACGAACACGGGGAAGGTCGATGTTGATAAAGCGGAACAGGAAGTCCCACATGTTATCGCCATGGAGGGTTACCTTAGCACCGATACCGATACCTTCACGAAGGTGGAAGTTAGCGATAGCCTTCTTAGCATTGGTAACGACAGCCTTCTGACCAGAGATAGCGGTCAGAGTGTCAGCAGCTTCGTCGAGAATCTTACGGTTCTGGGAAGCAGCGCCCACGCCCATGTTGATCACGATCTTCTGAAGGCGGGGAATTTCCATCACGTTCTTGTAAGCAAACTTCTGCTGCAAGGCCGGGACGACTTTTTCGAGATAAAATTGCTTCATCTGGTTCATAGTTATACCGCCTTACCGGTTTTGACGCTCACGCGAACAGCCTTCTTACCAGCTTCGCGAACGATGCGGGTACGAACGGGAGTGTTGCCTTCGAGAAGCATCACGTTGGAAATGTCGATCGGCAGTTCCTTTTCGATGATGCCACCAGTCTGGTTAGTCTGGCTCGGCTTTTCATGACGCTTGCAGACGTTAACGCCGCTAACGGTCACCTTGCCGCCCTTGACACTGATCACGGTGCCGGTCTTGCCCTTGTTGGCACCGGAAATCACCTTGACGTTATCATTCTTCTTGATGTTAGCCATTAGAGAACCTCAGGTGCGAGGGAGATGATCTTCATGTATTTCTTGTCGCGGAGCTCACGAGCCACCGGTCCAAAAATACGGGTTCCACGCGGTTCACCTTCCTTATTGATGAGAACCACTGCATTGTCGGAGAAACGGATAAGCGTTCCATCCGGACGTGCGATTTCCTTACGGGTGCGGACGACTACTGCGTCTGCCACGGAACCCTTCTTCACCTTGCTCTGGGGGATAGCGTCCTTAACGGCTACCTTGATGACATCACCGATGCTAGCATAGCGACGGTTTGTGCCACCCAAAACACGGATGCAGGCGACTTCCTTGGCACCACTGTTATCGGCCACGACGAGTCTGGTTTCTTCTTGAATCATATTCGCCTTACTCCAAAAAGATTATTTCTTCTTTTCCACAATGCGAACCAGGCGCCAGCGCTTGGTTGCAGAGAGGGGACGAGTTTCCATGATTTCTACCAGGTCGCCTTCTTCGGCTTCATTCTTTTCATCGTGAGCCTTGAGCTTCTTGGTAGTGGTCATGATTTTGTTGTACATCGGGTGACGCTTGCGGTTTTCAACCACAACCGTGATGGTCTTATCCATCTTGTCAGAGGAGACTACACCCTGCTTAACCTTACGAAGGTTTCTATCCATTTCCTGCTCCTGCCCGGCTTATGCCTTGGCCTTTTCGGTGAGGATGGTCTTGATACGGGCGATGTCCTTGCGGGTTGCCTGAATCAAAGAGGGTTTTTCCAAGCTACCGAGCTTTGCAGCCATACGGTAGTTGAACAGATCGAGATTCAACTGGGCCAGCTTTTCCTTGAGCTGGTCAACGCCCAGTTCCTTTAATTCACGTGCCTTCATTAGATCTCCGATTCTTCGATGATTTTGCACTTGAGGGGGAGCTTCTGAGCTGCCACATGGAGAGCTTCCAGTGCCAGTTCGCGTTCAACACCACCCATTTCGAAAATGATGCGACCCGGGAGGATGACGGCTGCCCAGAATTCGACAGCACCCTTACCCTTACCCATACGAGCTTCTGCAGGATGGCGGGTAATCGGCTTGTCGGGGAAGACGCGGATCCAAACGCGGCCACCGCGCTTGATCTTACGAGTCATGGCGATACGAGCAGCTTCAATCTGACGAGCAGTGAGCCAGCACTTTTCAAGAGCCTGAATGCCGAATTCGCCGAAGGCGATGGAGTTGCCGCGAGAGGCGACGCCCTTCATGCGGCCTTTCATCTGCTTACGATGTAATGTTCTTTTAGGACTCAGCATATATTACTTCTCTCTCTTGTTATCGGACATGACGTCCTTACCAATCTTTTCGCCGTGCATGATCCACACCTTGATACCGATAGCACCGTAAACGGTCTTAGCGATAGCAGTTGCGTAATCAATGTCTGCACGAAGAGTGTGCAGAGGCACGCGGCCTTCAGCATACTTTTCAACGCGAGCGATTTCAGCACCACCGAGACGGCCACCGCACTGAATCTTGATACCTTCCACACCAGCGCGCATAGCGTTCTGGATGGCGCGCTTCATAGCGCGACGGAAGGAAATACGCTTTTCGAGCTGACGAGCGATGTTTTCGGCAACGAGCTTGGAGTCGGCGTCGGGACGCTTGATTTCCTGGACGTTAATATAGATTTCTTTTCCGGTGAGGAACTGGAGTTCGCCCTTCAACTTCTCCAATTCTTCGCCCTTACGACCGATAACGATACCCGGGCGAGCGGTAAAGAGGTTAACATTCACCTTCTTGACGGTACGTTCGATGCCAACCTTGGACAGGGAAGCATGTTCGAAGCGCTTCATCAAGTAGCGACGGAGCACGATGTCTTCATAAAGAAGATCGGCAAACTTGTCTTCGGCATACCACTTGGATTCCCAGCCGCGGATAACGCCAAGACGAAGACCATTCGGATGAGTTTTCTGACCCATTGTAATTACTCCTTGTTGGCCACAACGACTGTGATGTGAGAGAGCGGCTTTTCGATACGGAAAGCACGGCCCTGAGAACGCGGATGGATGCGCTTCATGATGGTTGCACCGTCAGCAGTAATGGTCTTGATGACCAGTTCTTCGACAGCAACAGCACCGGCAGCCTTCTGCTTGAAGTTAGCAACAGCGGACTTCAGAGCATTTTCTACCAGGGGAGCGCCCTTGGTCTGCGTGTGGAGGATGGAAAGCATTGCGAATGCTTCTGCAACGGACTTACCGCGAACCAGGTCGACAACGCGACGCAGCTTGCGAACACCGTAGCGTACGTTTTTCACTTTAGCGACAGCTTGCATTATTTCTTGCCTCCAGCAGCTTCAGTCTTACGGTGGCCCTTGAAAGTACGGGTCAGGGAGAATTCACCGAGCTTGTGACCGACCATGTTTTCGGTTACATAGACAGGGATGAACTGCTTGCCGTTATAGACGGAGAAAGTGAGACCAACCATATCGGGGATGATGGTGGAACGACGAGACCAGGTCTTGATGGCCTGCTTCTTGTCGGAACCAGCCATTGCCTGAGCTTTGACGAGAACGTGGGAATCCACGAACGCACCTTTCTTAAGGGATCTGGACATGAATTAGGCCCTCTTCTGACGACGACGTACGATGAAACGATCGGTACGCTTATTGTTACGAGTTTTTGCACCCTTAGAGTTCTTGCCCCAAGGAGAGCAGGGATGACGACCACCAGAGGTACGACCTTCACCACCACCAAGCGGATGGTCAACCGGGTTCATAACGACACCGCGGACAGAAGGACGCTTACCGAGCCAGCGAGAACGGCCAGCAGAACCGGAAGATTCATTCATGTGATCGATATTGGAAACCTGACCAACGGTAGCGAGGCAGTCTTCCGGGATGTAGCGAACTTCGCCACTCGGGAGACGGACCTGACACAGCTTGCCATCCTTAGCAACCAGTTCTGCACCGGCACCAGCGGAACGAGCAATCTGGGCACCCTTGCCCGGCTTCATTTCGATGTTGTGGATAATGGTGTTCAGCGGAATTTCGCGGAGGGGAAGAGCGTTACCCAGGCGGAATGCGGCACCTTCACCAGCATTCAGCACATCGCCAACCTTGATGTCGGCCGGAGCGATGATGTAAGCGCGCTTGCCATCTTCGTACTTGACGAGAGCGATACGTGCGGAACGATTCGGATCGTATTCAACAGTTTCGACGGTGCAGGAAGCGGTGTTCTTGCGCTTGAAGTCGATGATACGATACAGTTTCTTGTGACCACCACCGCGACGGCGGGAGGTGATTTCACCGGCGTTGTTACGGCCAGAGCTGCGCTTGATACCTTCGGTAAGCGGCTTGTACGGCTTTTCAGCAGTGATTTCCTTGCGGTCACCAATCTGCTTGTAACGAAGCGTCGGGGTAAGCGGGCGATAAGACTTCAGACCCATGATTATACTCCTTCGAACTCAGCGATGGACTGACCGGCCTTCAAAGTGATGTAGGCCTTCTTCCAGTTGGACTTCTTGCCAGCAACCATGCCCATACGGACACGCTTCATCTTACCACGGTTGATCAAGGTATTGACGGAGTCAACAGAAACGTTGAAACGCTTTTCAATAGCTTCCTTGATTTCGGTCTTGGTGGCAGACTTGGCAACCTTGAACACGTACTTCTTTGCACCCTTAGAAGCAGCCATAACCTTGGCGGCATCTTCGGTGATGTGCGGAGCAACGAGAATTTCGTGAATTTCAGCCATTAGCGGCCTCCTTCAAGTTCTGCGAGAGCAGCCTGAGAGATAACAACGTTGTTTGCACGAACGATATCGTAGGTGTTGACGTCAGCAACGCGAGCGCAACGGCACCAAGGGATATTGTTGGAAGACAGGTAGAGGTTAGCGTCCTTGTCGCTCACGATGAAGAGAGCGTTACGCTGTTCCAGACCAGCCTTTGCGAGGACGGAAAGGAGATCCTTGGTCTTGGGAGCTGCGAAGCTGAGAGCTTCGAACACCATCACCTTGCCTTCTGCAGCCTTAGCGGACAGAGCAGAGTGGAAAGCGATCTTCTTGACCTTCTTGTTCACCTTTTCGAAGTAGTCATGAGACTTAGGACCGTGAGCCTTAGCACCACGAACCCAAACTGCAGAGGTGTTCTGACCAGAACGTGCACGACCAGTACCCTTCTGCTTCCAAGGCTTCTGACCACCACCGCTAACAGCGGACTTGTTCTTGGTCTGAGCAGTGCCCTGACGGTTGTTGTTCAGGATAGCCTTGATGTGCAAGTACATGCAAACCTTGTTGACTTCTTCCTCGAACATTGCCGGAAGCTGGATTTCATTCTTGTAGTCGCCAGTAGCGGCGAAGAGCTTTGCATTAGTAGCCATTAGTCTTTCCTCACCACGATAATGCTGTTCTTTGCACCGGGGACTGCGCCGCGGACGAAGATCAGGTTGCGGTCGCCATCAACCTTAACGACCTGGAGGTGCTTAACGGTAACCTTCTTGTTACCGAACTGGCCAGCCATGCGCTTACCCGGGAAAACACGACCCGGATAGGAGTTAGCGGAAGTACCACCCGGTTCACGCATATTGTGAGTACCGTGGGAACGAGGACCGCTGTGGAAGTTGTGGCGCTTGATGGTACCAGAGAAGCCGTGACCCTTGGAGATACCGGAAACGTTGACAACCTTAGCGTCAGCGAAATCGGCAGCACCGAATTCCTTGCCAACCGGCCAGGATTCGAGATCAGCGACATCAAATTCAGCGAGGTGTTCACGAACAGCAACGTCAGCCTTCTTAAAGTGGCCGATTTCTGCCTTATTGGCACGCTGTTCCTTCTTGAGACCAAAGCCGATCTGGACAGCAGTATAGCCGTCCTTCTCTTCTGTCTTGTGGGAAACAACCACGCACGGACCGGCTTCGAGAACCGTTACAGGAACGCATTCGCCCTGTTCCGTGAATACTTGGGTCATTCCCAATTTCTTTGCGAGAATACCGTTCATTGTTATTAAACCTTAATTTCGACTTCAACGCCTGCGGGCAAGTCAAGTTTCATGAGGGAATCTACAGTCTGCGGAGTAGCATCAAGGATGTCGATAAGACGCTTGTGCGTACGGGATTCGAACTGTTCACGAGAAGTCTTGTTAATATGCGGAGAGCGGAGCACCGTATACTTCTGGATCTTCGTCGGGAGAGGGATGGGGCCAGCAATGCGGGCACCAGTGTTCTTAGCTGTATTCACGATGTCTTGAGCAGAGCGGTCGATCATGCGATGATCAAAGCTCTTCAAGCGAATACGAATGCGTTCACCAGCCATTGTAAATTCCTTACTTGATGATTTCGGTTACAGAACCAGCACCAACGGTACGGCCACCTTCGCGGATTGCGAAGCGGAGCTGCTTTTCCATTGCGATCGGGGCAATGAGAGTGGTGTGGATGGTCACGGTGTCACCCGGGGTCACCATTTCGACACCTTCCGGCAGCTGGATGGTACCAGTAACGTCGGTGGTGCGGAAGTAGAACTGGGGACGATAGCCGTTCATGAACGGAGTATGGCGGCCACC
>NZ_QGDU01000034.1 GCF_003149045.1 Fibrobacter sp. UWR4
TCTCGGTTAAGTCTCATCGCTTGTCCTTTTCTTGGTCGAAAACGCAAGTTAGAAACCTAACCATCCCTAGAATTCACTTTCTAGGGATTTTTTTTGTTTTCAGCCTAGATCGGATTTACTTGACGATGAGAATCCGCGGTGCAGGATTTATTCCCGACACCCTGAACACCAAGGTCTACGATGAAATCATCGCCGTCGAAAACGAAGCAGCTTTCGAAGCTGGTCGCGAAATCGGCCACAAGGAAGGTGTGCTGGTGGGCATCTCTTCTGGTGCAGCTCTCTGGGCCGCCAAGGAACTGGCTAAGCGTCCGGAAAACAAGGGCAAGACCATTGTGGCCCTCCTCCCGGATACCGGCGATCGCTATCTCTCTACAGCACTCTTCGGTGAATAAAGAAATGCGCGGGATAAGCGTCGCGCAAGCCATAAAAATCCGTTCTGTGTTAAAGTGAACCAAGCGCCAGGAAGTTCCATTAGCTTTCTGGCGCTTTCTTTTATGGAGGTTTTCATGATACCTTTAGAAATTTTACCGACGTTTTTATTCTACAGTTTTATTACAAGCATTACGCCGGGCCCCGCAAATTTAAGTTCCCTTTCACTAGCGCTGAGTCGCGGGAAAAACGTAGCCCTTAGGCAATGGGCGGGACTGTTCATCGGGTTTACTATCGTATCGCTTATTTCTGGATTCGTAGCGTTTTTTTTGGGAACCGCCCTGAATGAATACGCAAAAGTTTTGTCTATGGTGGGGGCCGCCTATATCTTGTGGTTGGCCATTCATCTGCTTCGAGAAAAAGTGGATCAAAGTGGGAGCGCTGAACTCCCTGCAATTTCTTCTGCCGCACAATATTTTCGACGCGGAATTTTTGTGCAGCTCACCAATGTGAAGATTATGTTCTTTTGCGTGACTGTTCAGACCACATTTTTGCTGCCCTATAATCACAGCTTACTTTCTGTTCTGTTGTTGGCTTTGGTCTTGCCCTTTATTGGCCCTGTTTGCAATCTGGCGTGGCTTTTTACCGGAGCCGCCTTGCAACGATTCTTTGTCCATTACCAAAAGCAAGTGAATGCAGTAATGGCGGCATCCCTTGCGCTTTGCGCAGCAAGCATTGTGTTGAATTAGGATTTATCGTAATCTTCCAGAAAACTGTGCTGTTCGCCGCCGGCTTTGTAGCCGGGAAAAGTCTCGATGCACACGGCATGAACGCTGTTGAAAATATTCTTTTCGATATTGGGGTTGATTCGCTTGAGGCGCTTGATCAACTCCTTTGTTTCCTTGCGCTTGCTGACGCTGATGACGTCGCCGCTAGCATTGTCAATGGCGCAGGCTTCCTGCTCTGCAGTGCGTGAAGTCATGCGGCAGGCGCACTGGATGAATTCCAGGCCGTTGTATTTTGTCCAGTTGACAATATCCTGCTCGTTGATACAGTACATGGGGCGGATCAGTTCCATGCCGTCAAAATTCTGGCTGCGAAGCTTGGGCATCATGCCCTGCAGTTGCGCGCCGTAGAACATGGCCATGACCGTGGTTTCGATGACGTCGGACATGTGGTGACCCAAGGCAATCTTGTTGCAACCCATATCCTTTGCCATGTGGTACAGATGACCGCGTCGCATCTTGGCGCAAACATAGCAAGGAGACTTGACCACCTTTTCGGTAACGTCAAAAATGTTGGTCTCGAAAACCGTGATGGGAATTTCCAGCAGGGCGGCGTTGCTCTCGATCTTTTCCCGATTCACCTTGTTGTAGCCCGGATCCATTACCAGGTACTTGACTTCAAACTGAAAATCCGAGTGGCGCAAAAGCATCTGCATCAGCTTGGCCAGCAGCATGGAATCCTTGCCGCCCGAAATGCAGACCGCAATTTTGTCCCCTTCTTCGATCAGCTTGTATTTCTTGATGGCCGTGATGAAGGGCGTCCAGAGACGTTCGCGATAAGTGGTGGAAATGCTACGTTCCACCTTCTGCACAAAGGAAAGTTCTCTTTTCTGTTTCTCAGCCATCAATGGCAAAGTTAGAAAAAATCATTTTCAGGAAGTACTGATGAATTCTCGTGTCTTTGTTCAGTTCCGGATGGAAGGTGATTCCTAGTTGGTTCTTGTAGCGGACTGCGACTATTTTATGATCAACTTCCGCAAGGACTTCCACGCCTTCGCCGGCGCTTGAAACCACGGGGGCGCGGATGAAGGTCATGGGGATGGTGGCGTCGGTGGCGTTCGTGATTCCTTTGAAGGGCTGTTCCGCGAAGAAACTTCCCAGCTGGCGGCCGTAGGCGTTACGCTGCACGGTGACGGGCAAGGTGCCGAAATAGACGTTGCTATCGTTGGAAAGTTTCTGTGCTAGAAGGATGAGACCTGCACATGTTCCCAAGACGGGGAGACCGTCCTGAATCAACTTTTTCAGCGGTTCGAAAAGTCCCAAGTCCTTCAGCAGTTTTCCCTGGACGGTGCTTTCACCGCCGGGGAGAACAAGACCGTCGAAAGGAAACTTTCCGCTCTTGGTTTCTGCGGGGGCGCGATTCAAATCGGAGAGCTGACGGATTTCGAATGTCTTTGCGCCGAGGCTTTCCAGAATTCTGCGGTGTTCAATAAATGCCCCCTGCACGGCAAGGACGCCGATGACAGGGGCTTTTTTCGTTTGAGTCATTGAGCCTCCTTTAAGGCTGCAAAATTACTTGCCGCGTTCGGCCATGAGCAATGCGATTTCCTGTTCGTTGATGCCCACCATGGCTTCGCCAAGGTCTTCGGAAAGTTTTGCGATGAGCTTTGCGTCAGTGTAGTTGGTGACGGCCTGGACGATGGCCTGGGCGCGCTTTTCGGGATTGCCGGACTTGAAAATTCCAGAACCCACGAACACGCCTTCGGCGCCCAGCTGCATCATGAGGGCGGCATCGGCGGGAGTTGCCACGCCACCTGCGGCGAAGTTCACTACGGGAAGCTTGCCGTTATCATGAACGTACTTCACGAGGGCATAGGAAACCCGGAGCTCCTTGGCGCGATTGTAGAGTTCGTCTTCACGCATGGAGGTGAGACGAGCGATTTCCTGCTGCATCAAACGCATGTGGCGCACTGCCTGCACGATGTCGCCAGTACCCGGTTCACCCTTGGTACGGATCATGGAAGCGCCTTCTTCAATACGGCGGAGGGCTTCTCCCAAATCCTTGGCGCCGCAAACGAAGGGCACCTGGAAATCCCGCTTGTTGATGTGGAAAATGTCGTCGGCGGGGGAGAGCACTTCGCTTTCGTCGATGTAGTCAATTTCGATAGCCTGAAGAATCTGGGCTTCGGCGAAATGACCGATACGGCACTTGGCCATGACCGGGATGGATACGGCGTCCTGAATGCCCTTGATCATCTTGGGGTCGCTCATGCGGCTAACGCCTCCGGCGGCACGGATGTCTGCGGGAATGCGTTCCAGGGCCATGACGGCGCAGGCGCCTGCGGCTTCAGCAATCTTTGCCTGTTCCGGAGTGGTCACGTCCATGATGACGCCGCCCTTCAGCATCTGGGCAAGGTTCTTGTTTAGTTCGTAACGGTCTGCGATATACTTTTCGGTCATGGTTTGCTCCTTGGTTAATGAAGTCATCCCGGCCCTGTGCCGGGATCCCCTTTTTCAAACCCTAATTTACCCTTTTCATTGACATTATTAAATGTTCAATTTTCTACTTTTATAACAAGGTCAGAATAAGGTCAGTTTAAGGTCAGATTATGCTTAGTTACGACATGACAAAAAATGGTTCCGATTCTTTGTACCACTATTTGTATAAGTGCATCAAGAATGACGTTCTTCAGGGAACTTTGACGGCAGGGGATAAACTGCCTACGAAGCGTCCCTTTGCGGAACATCTTGGTGTCAGCGTGATTACTGTGGAAAATGCCTATGCCCAGTTGCTGACCGAGGGCTTTATTTATTCTGAACCCCGCAAGGGCTTTTTCGTTGCGGATATTGCCGAAAGGCTGAAAAAGTCTGGACTTGCTGCGACGCTGTCGCAACAAAATTTTCCCGAGTCTCGCGAGGCACAACGAATTTCCGCGCCCGACGATTTACCGCCCCGTTTTCAAAAACTTCAGTCCCGCGCCCGTAGCAAAATCATTGCGGACTTTACCAGCAATCAGTCTGAAACTTCCGCATTCCCCTTCTCCACCTGGGCAAAAATCATGCGTAAGGTTTTGTGCGAACAGCAAAATGAACTGCTGGAACGTTCTCCCTACGGAGGCGTTTTGCCCCTCCGTGTGGCCATCGCAAAAATGCTGAAGGGAACCCGAAATCTGGATGTTTCTCCGGATCAGATTATTGTAGGCGCAGGCTCGGATTACCTTTATGCTTTGCTGGTTCAGTTGCTAGGTTTTGACAAAAAGTACGGCGTAGAAGATCCGGGCTACAGCAAGATTTCGAAAATCTATCGCAAGTTGAATGTGGTGTGCAACTTTATCCCTCTGGATGAACAAGGCGTGCGCATCGACCAGTTGGAAGAAACCTGCACCGACGTGGTCCATCTTTCGCCCTCCCATCATTTTCCTACGGGAATCGTGACGCCGGTGAGCCGCCGTTACGAACTGTTGAGCTGGGCTTCAAAATCCAGCAACCGCTACATCGTGGAAGACGATTACGACAGCGAATTCCGCATGGTGGGCAAACCCATTCCCGCCCTGCAGAATATTGATGTCCAGGAAAAGGTGGTGTACATCAATTCCTTCTCCAAGACGTTGGCGTCAACAGTTCGCGTAAGCTATATGGTGTTGCCCAGGAGCCTCGTGGAAAAATTCCACAAGGAATTCAGTTTCTATACTTGCACCGTTTCCAACTTTGAGCAGTTGGCGCTTGCCCGCTACATTGGCGAAGGTCATTTCGAAAAGCATGTGAACCGCATGCGCAATTTTTACCGCCATCGTCGCGACGCTCTGCTTTCCGCCATTCGCAAATCCATGCTACGCGATTTCGCCGCCATCTCCGAAGAAGATGCGGGCCTTCACTTTATTCTGAAAATCAACACCGCCCTCTCCGATGAGGAATTCTGCAACGCCGCCAAGGAAAAGGGGGTTGTCATCGGGGCCCTTTCGGATTACTACACCCAGGCCGAACCTTCCGCCCATCAGTTCATCATGAACTACTCCGCCGTGCCCGAAAAGCAAATGCCAAGGGCCATGGAAAAGCTGTACGAAGTGGTGAAGTCTATCTCCTAAATCGGCTTGTCTTCCGACTGCGATTAGACTTGCTTTGGTAAGGCTTAAATTTCTGTGTATAAAGGAATTATAGATTTTTTGCGTTCGAAGATTCGTACCTCGGAAGGGAACAAGTTCGCTTACCAGATTGTCAAGAACTCTATGCTGGCTCTTGCTTGCGAATGCGTGGGCTTTATGGTAGACGAGGCAACGATGCAGTCCCCTTCCGGTAGAAAAGATGCGCTGTTCAATGCCTTTATTTCCAAGGAATTGAACTTCCCCGACATGAGCTTCTTTGGAAAATTCTTCAAGCGCATTGTAGGCATGTCGACAAAAACATTCCGCACCCAGCGGGATTGACGGTTATAATCGAAACTTTACGAGAAAATCCCGTGCATAAACTGATGACAGGTGTCGTAAACGTCCCTGTCATTTAGTTTTATAAGGCCGCTGAAATAGGCCTGGATGCTGGCGTTGATGATGCCGAGGAATGTGTAAGCGTAACGCTGATGGCGGCCCTTCATGTTGCCGTGATCCTTGCTTGCTGCAAGGAAAAGTTCTGAGAGCGCTTTCCACTGTTTTTCACAGAGGGGGAGGACTTCGTCGTGGATATCGCCTTCGGTCGGGGCGTTGCCCATGCTCATGAACCAGGCGTAAAATTCCGGGTCCTTCTTGGCGAATTCAAAATAGACGCGGGCAACGGATTCCAAGGTCTTGACCACATCGTGATTGTAATCGGCGGCGGTCTCGAAATCCTTCCAGAAAATTTCCAGATGGGTACTGAGGAGGGCGTTCAGAAGGCCCCGCTTGTTTCCGAAGTAATGGTACAGCGTGGGCTTGCCCACTCCTGCGGCGTCGGCGATTTTTTGCACGCCGGTGGCGTCGTAGCCTTCCTTGCGGAAAAGGATCAGGGCCTGCTGCAATAAAACTTCTTTTGTGGTCATGATCCAAATATACTTTTTATGTACCGCTAGGTACAAGGATGCGTCCCCACTTGGGCGGAATTATGACGGTAATTTTGCCGTTGCTGATTTTGATGAAATCGTTGGAAAGAAGGTCTCGCAGATTTTTTAAGGAATTCATTTTAGGCGTGCGCGTAAAATGTCTGCGCAAGTCAATTTCAAATTGAACGGGTGCGTCCTGGAGATTTATAAGAACAAGGGCATCACCATTTTGGTGTGTTCGCCAGAAGGCCAATTGTTGGGAGTGAACGAATTCCTGTTGATAGCCGCCATCGCGCAAGGCGTCGCAATCCAAGCGGATGCCTGCCAGGTGACGGATTTCGGAAAGTAGATTTTCTTTGTCCGTAGAGTTTGTGGATTGTCTACTCGCGGACTTTGGGTAATTATCGAAACGAATGTGTCCCTGCTCGATGTGCATAGAGGGACGCAAATTCCAGTCGTCACAGCCGCCTTTAATTGCGTCCAAGCCAAATTCCTCGCCGTAATAAATAGTAGGCACTCCCGGCATGGTATAGAACAGCAGATGCTGAACGAAATTGTCCTGCTTGTTTTTCAGCTGGCTGTAAATGCGATTGGTGTCATGATTCTCGTTAAAAAGCTGAAGTCTCGCGCCCTTACAAGTTCCGTCCTTATCGTCAAAGAATTGATTCAGGTTGTAGGCAAGTTCAAACATGTTCTTGTCGTTGATGGAACTCCAGCAGGATTTATAGGTCTGGTAATTGGTGACGGAATTCAGCCCCGCTTCAAGCCATCGCCTAGGGTCTCCGAAGACCACTTCTCCCATCATCCAGAAATCCGCACGCTTTTGGTGGCAGGCGGTTGCAAGATGTCGCAGAAATTCCAAGTCCATATCTTCGGCTGCGTCAATACGAATTCCGTCAATGCCAAATTCGTCCATCCAATATTCTGCGCAATGAATCAGCTCCCGCTCCACATCAGGATTCCGCAAATTGAAGGCGGGCAGTTCCTGAAAACCAGCCCAGCAGTCTACCGTAAAAGAGTCACCGCAGAGGTTGGGTGCGTTAAATCGCGGATTGCGGTACCAGCTGGCGTAAGGTGAATTCTGTCCCTTTTCCCGCAGGTCCTTGTAAGCGAAATGATGCCTGGAGGAATGATTCCAGACGGCATCAAAAAATACATGAAGGCCTGCATTATGAAAGTCGCGAACCATCTGCTTCAAGTCCTCGTTATTTCCTAGGCGGGGGTCCAACTGGTACATGTCCGTCACGTCGTAGCCGTGGGTTTCGCTCTTGAAAATAGGCCCCAGCAGAATGGAATCTGCCCGCAAGCTTTGCAAGTGAGGAATAAGGCCGACGAGTTCGCGGATTTTCCTGTGGTTCGCGCAGTTCATATTTGCCTTGGAATTGCGGTCGTTGTCGGTTTCGCGTAATGCGCCTAGCGGAAATACATGGTAAATGTGATTCGGTCTCATGGATTCCTCCTTGAAAAAATACTATATACCGTTCGGTATATAAACAAATCTAGTATACCGATTGGTATATTGTCAAGGGGGCATAAAAAAGGAACGCTTTCGCGCTCCTTTCTATTTTTCGAAAGCCTCATCCATACATTTCTGGGCAAAAAGGTTGGCTTCTTCATCCTTTTGTGGATTTTTGTTGCCATGATACATGTTCTTGATGAAAATGTCCTTTTTGCCATGCAGGATTATGTGAGCTAACTCGTGGAAGAATGTGAACCAGAATGCTTTGCGGTCCTTGAAACGGTCGTGTAGCTGAATCACGGGAATGTCGCGGTACCAGCGGGCCATGCCGTGAATGGGCGCCGACTTGAAGTTCTGAACGTAAAGAATCTTCATGCCCAGACTTGCGCCCAGTTCCTGCAGCTTGACCATACCCTCGTCGATTTCGCCTGGCTTCCCCATGGAACTCCTGGAACCGTAGGCGGATGCCAGCTCAATGAACTGTGGCAAAGCTTTCTTGATGACGATACGTTGCTTCTTGTCGTTCTGCTTTTCCATCTTGATGGCGTCAGCAAGAATTTCACCGCGGCGAAGCCAGACGGAAGCTGCGTACGGATCCTGTGCCTCGGCCAGCGAAATTCGGAAGGCAACTTTGAGACTTGCCTTGCAGTAATAATTTTCCCAGGCCTTGGGGCTGGAAACGCCAAAGAAACGCAATAGCGGCGAAATGTTATCTTCCTTGTTGTCGATATCTTCAACCCATTGGCGGGGTTTTAACTCGCCTATTGGAAGGCTGTTTCGCCAGGTGGACTTGTCGCCCAAGGTGGCCTTGATCTGCTTTCGCATCAAGTCCTGTTCGTACTTACGCTGCGCCGTCAGCCAAAAAGACGCGGGAATACCTGTGGCGTATTCAAGATTGAATGCCATTTCTGCAGTGATTGCGCATTTTGCTTTGAGAATTTCATTCACCGTTTTTGCGGTGTAACCGATGCGGGATGCAAATTCGTTGACGTCCATATTCATTTCTTCAAGTTTTTCTTGCAGAAATTCACCGGGGGCAACGACCCACCAATAATCTCTTTCTTTTTCTTCTGCCATAAATACCTCTTATTTATGATAGTCTACAATTTCTTTGACTTCTGCCTCTGAAATTTCTGACCAAACAATGACCTTGTTTGGCTCCGAGCCCTTGATAATCAGTCGATAAGGTTGGTCAAGATTGCAAGCCCATTCTCCTTTTCTGTCGCCTACTAGTTCATGGAAGTTTCCGGCAAGATTTCTCAAATCATTGAAGTTGGCGGCGAGCCTCAGCGCCTGGATTCTCAACTTGTAAAGATTCGCCCGTTTCTTGCCCATGAATCGCAAGGCGAAAGCTTCGTCCCAAGAGCTCCGTTCTAAATCTTTATCTGCAAATTCAATTTTCAACTAACCTCCTTCGTTCCTTATTTGTTTAATATAATAAAAACTTTTTATGAACGCAAGAGGTGTGTTTTTTATTTCTTTGCTGCGTCAGCCAAACGCGTTAGGCTGAACAAAAAAAGGAGCGCTTTCGCGTTCCTTCTTTTCTCTCTCTCATTTTTTTAGTTCTTACTTATCCGCAATTTCTGAGCTGATGGACATTAGCGGGTTTAACGGGTCGGTGTCAATCAGGTCCAGGTGCTTGACCATGCGGAGAGTGCCTTGCTTGTACTTCTGGAAATGTTCCGAAGCGATGTGCTTTTTGTAGGCATCCTGGCTGGCGTAGATTTCAAGAATGTAGAGGGCATTCTTGTCGCGCTTAAGGCCCATGGGATACATGCAGATAACGCCCGGTTCCGTACGCATGCTGGTGGCGCCGACTTCAAGAGCCATGGCCATGTACTGGTCGTGATACTCCGGGTGAATCTCAATGTAGGACAGGCGAACGATGCGGTCGCTTTCAAAGGGCTGCTTTTTCACTTGACTTGTCTTTGCCATAGCCATTCCTGAAGCTAGAAGAAGTACGAAGAAAATTAGAAGTTTTTTCATATTCCCAAAATTCCTTTTTCAACCAGTCTGCGATTTTGGTTTCGCGGCTAGAGAAATCTGCGGCCTTTATAGAAAGGCTTGCGGTAAAATTGCTAGCGGAAAGCAAACGCTTGGCATCGGCTTCTACTCCGCTGATTCCGCTGGAATGGCTGCTGACAATAAGGCCTACTTTTTTATTTGCAAGTTCCTTGCTGTTCTTGAAAAGATAGGTTTGCATGGGAGCGGCCATTTGGCTCCACCAGAGAGGCGCAACGACGATCACTTCGCTGTAGTTTGCGAAACTCACTTCGACGCTTGCTGTGATGGCAGGGTAGCTGCTTTCGTCATCGGGATTCTTGTTGATGGCGTCAATAAGGGCATCGCCGATGGCGTAATTGTTGGCTGCGAAATCTGCCTTTTCTACAGGAGAGATTTCCACCACATCGGCAGAAATCATTCCTGTCAAGGTTTCTACGATAGCCTTGCTGTTCCCCGTGTAAGAGTAGTAAGCGACCAGCATCTTTTCGGAAGCTGCGATGTTCCCACTAGAAGAACTTGTGGCATTCTCGACTTCGCTGGAACTGCTTTCCGCAGTTTCTGTTGCAGAAGATTCTACGATGCTCTCACTTGAGCCTGCAACATCATTCTTTGCGTTAGAGCTGGAGTCGTCGCCGCAGGCGTTCAGAAAGAACGCCGCCGTCACACTCAACAAGAACAGTAATTTTTTCATACCGCCTCAATTACGGAAGCTTGTTGTACACTTCGTCAACTACAGGTTCCAACCATTCGTTGCTGGCGTTTTCGCCAACGTGGGTGTGATAAGTCAAGTGCTGGAACCAGGAATCCTTGGCGGCACCGTGCCAGTGCTTTTTGCCTTCGGGAATGGCCACTACAGTACCCGGCGTCATTTCAAGAGGCTCCTTGCCTTCTTCCACGTACCAGCCGCGGCCAGAAACTGCGATCAAGACCTGCACCTGATTGTGATGAACGTGCCAGTTGTTGCGGCAACCCGGTTCAAAAGTCACGTTGGTAGGGCCGCCGTTTTCGGCGCTCATGGGAGCCACATAGCTGTTGCCGATAAAGTACTTTGCGTAATTCACGTTAGGCACGCCGCGGGGCCACGGGGAATCTCCGCCGTACATGCCAGGAATCAACTTGGCATCCTGCAAAGTCATGGTAATGCTTTCCTCCTGCTGATCCGTAAGACCTGCCTTCTTTGCGCCCGCCTTGTGTGCTGCCAGCTGGGGGTGAACGCCATCCATGCCGCTGAGGGCCGCAACAGTCACCAGTTCGCGTTCCGGCATAGTCAAGTTGTCGCGGGCGAAAATGTCACCGAACAAATGTGCCTTCAGGTAGTAATCCGTTGCAGGAGCGAAAGTGTTGCTCACCTTGCCGAACAACTTCGTCTGAACTTCGGTACCGGCCTTCAGGGAGTTGTAATTCTTGGGCAGGGGAGAAGCGTCCTTGCCTTCGGCGGTCTTCTTGCCGGCGGCCTTGCGTTCATCCAGAACCTTCTGCAAAGTTCCTAGGGCGTTCAGGGAGCGCGGAAAACCGGTGTAGGCATAAAGCTGGGAAAGGGCTTCCTTCACCTGGCTTACGGTGAGGCCGTCGTCCAGGCCCTTGTCGATAGCCTTGCTAAGTTTTGCCAAGTCGCCCTTGGCTTCCAGGCAGGCGATAATGGCCATGTCCTGCTGCTGAACGGTAAGTACGTTTTTCATAATCTGTGCGTTTGTGGTGGTGGCGAATGCGGCAGAAATTGCGACCGCCGCGCCCATGGATTTTACGAATGTTTTAAAGAATGCAGTTTTCATAGTTATGAATTTACCAAAAGACTAGTTTTAATTCACTACCCAAAACAAATGAATTTCTACCAAAAACGCAGATTTTATATATAAAAATTTGATTTTATAACCTTTTTTCCTATATTCAGGACGTAAAAAATGGTATAGAATGAAAATTCTCAAAGTCGATAATCCCAATGTTTTTGCCCGTCATGTGAGCGCTCCGGAGATTCACCCCCTCATTAGCGTGATTCATTTTGACGAGATTGCGCCTTTTCCCCATAGCATGAACAATTACGGTGTGTATGGGCTGTTCATCCAGCGGGAATTTCCAAAGTCCCTGGTTTACGGCACCAAGACGATTCAGGTCAGCGGCTCTTCCATTATTGCGGTGGCGCCGGGGCAGCTTGGCGGCTCCAAGGAAAGTGACAGTGGCATTGCGCTGAGTGGCTGGGCAGTGCTCTGGTCGCCGGAACTTTTGGAGGATTCGTCCCTGGAAAAGCAGATGAAGGATTACGAGTTCTTCTCCTACTTTTTTTCGGATTCCTTGCAGATTGATCCTGCGGAGTGGCAAGCCATTACCCAGCTGGCGTCGCAGTTGCGTTCCGAGCTGCAGCAGCACGAAGACGGTGCACCCCTCAGGAGCATTGTGCAGTCGTATCTTCATTTGATTCTTGAATATTGCAAGCGGGCTTACTTGCGCCAGAGTGCAAACGGAAACGACGGCGACAACGATATCTTAAAGCAATTCCATACGCTCCTGGAAAAATATTACCGCGACGAAAAACAGAAAATTCATGGTGTGCCTTCGGTGGCCTACTGCGCCCGGGAACTGGCCTACTCCCCCCGCTATTTTGGCGACTTGGTCCACAAGGCAACAGGCGGCAGCGCCATCGGTTACATCCATTCCTTCGTCATTAACCAGAGCAAGAATTTTTTGATGAAGGGCCTTTCCATCGGCGAGACCGCACAACTGCTGGGCTTTAGCTACCCCCACCATTTTACAAGACTATTCAAGAACGTGACGGGACTAACCCCAATCGAGTTTACGAAATAGATTTTATTTGGAAAGAAAATAACGTTAAATCGTCTTTATGACTTTCGCAGGAACGCCGCCTACCACCGTGTTGGGGGCGACGTTTTTGTTTACTACGGCGCCTGCCGCGACAATGGCTCCGTCACCGATGGTAACGCCCGGGAGAATGGTGGCGTTGGAACCGATCCACACGTTTTTACCGATGTGGATGGGCTTGGGGTACATATCTCCGCGGTGTTCCGGTTCGGGGGCGTGATTCAATGTGGCGAGAACGACGTTGTGGCCGATGAGTGCGCCGTCGTCGATGGTGATGCCTCCGTGATCCTGAAATTTGCAGCCTGCGTTAATGAAAACGTTCTTGCCAATTTTGATGTTTCTGCCGCAGTCCGTATTGAAGGGTGGGAACAGCCCGAAAGTTTCATCGACAGGCTCGCTGATCAGCTCCGAAAATAGCTTGCGGATTTCGACGGGCTCGTGATAGCCTGTGTTGATTTCCGCAGTGATTTTCAATGCCCGCTGGGACATTTCGTGCATGAACAAATGTGTTTCGTTTCCGGCAATGATTCGCTCGCCAGAGGCCATGGCCTTCTTGAATTCTTCCAGAGTCATTAGACCTTAGACCCCTTCTTATAGGCTTCGGCGAGAGCAATCTTGTTGCTTGCGGTTTCCTTGGGCTCGGAGGCGCTGGCGAAAACGGTTCCCTTCAGCTTGACGTTGTCGAAACAGGCGATCCAGCCCTTGATTCCGTTTATAGCGTTCTTCGGGGTGGTCTTTTCATTTTCTGCGGCGGTGGCTAGCAGGTAGATTTCGCGGAACTTGTATTCGCTAATGTAAAGGGAATTAGCGCGGTCCAGCATAGTCTTCAGCTGGCCGCACATTTCGTAGTAATAGATGGGCGTTGCGAAGGCGATGACTTCGGCGTTCTTCATCTTTTCGGTGATTTCGTTGGCGTCGTCCTTGATGACGCACTTGCCTTTCTTTTGGCAGGCGAGGCAACCGCGACAGAATGCGATATTCTTGCCCTGCAGGGAAATGTATTCCACATCGTTACCGGCGTCCTTTGCGCCCTTGGCAAATTCCTTGGTTAGAATGTCGGAGTTGCTTCCCTTGCGAAGGCTAGAAGAAATAACAAGAACTTTTTTCATTTGCGTGTCTCCATGAAAAATGCTGAGCGAATTAAAATGCTTGGATTGTGATTTTCTTGGCGCCAGCTTTCAGGGCGTCCTTTAAACCGTCTGGATTTTCGAAAGCTCCGATGTCGCTGTAGCTGTAGCCTGGATTGCTGAAGGTCTCGTAGAAAAAGACGAGACAGTCGGAACCATAAACCTTGATGTCGCCTTTCTTGATGGTGTCGGGAGCGTAGCTTGTGGTCTTGAAACCGGAATCCAAATAGACATAGTATTCGTTGCCGTGGAGTTCTGTCATGGAAAGCGTCAGGGGAAGTTTTTCCTTGAAACTTTGCGCGGTGGCGTTGTCTGCTAGGGTGGCAATGAATTCTTGAGAGCCGATGGTGATTTTGATTTTGTTCATTTCAATTTTTGCCGTCGAAGAACTGCTGGCTTGAACGGATTGTGCGTTGGACGAACTGTTTTTAGCAGCGATTTCATTTGAACCTTGTTCCGCGTTTGACGCGGAATCGGCGCAGGCATATAAAGGCAGAAACAATAGGCCTGCAAAAATAAAATTCAACAAATTTTTCATACTTCAAATATAGCGTTGTTTTGTTGAAATAGCAAATACTTTGATTTTATATACTGTTATGCCTAAAAAGTATAGCAAAGCATAAAAATTAAGTATTTGCTTATTGTGTTTTTTGGTTCTAAATTGTATCTTGCAAAAACATCTTCATAGGATTGAAAATGAATTTCAAGAAATCTTCCTTTGGTAAAATTGTTACCGCTGCTGCAGTAATCTCTGTGGCAACCGCTTTCACCGCCTGCTGCGACAAGAGCGACGCAAGTCAGGCTTCCGCAAAGGCTGCAAACGCAACTATCAACTACTCCGCAAACGAGACCGTTATGGCACAGAACGAAAAATTGGAACTGACTCAAGAATGGGACAAGGTTTTCCCCAAGAGCGAAAAGGTGGATCATAAGAAGGTGACCTTCACCAATAACTTCGGCATCACCTTGGCTGCCGATATGTACATCCCGAAGGATGCAAACCTTGCTGTAAATGGCAAGTTCCCGGCCATCGCTGTTTCTGGCCCCTTTGGCGCCGTGAAGGAACAGTCCAGCGGTCTCTACGCACAGACCATGGCAGAAAAGGGCTACTTGACCATTGCATTTGACCCCAGCTTTACTGGCGAAAGCAGCGGCATGCCCCGCCGCGTGGCTTCTCCGGACATTAACACCGAAGACTTCATGGCCGCAGTGGACTTCCTCGGCGCTCAGGAAAATGTGGATGCTGAACGCATCGGCATTATCGGTATTTGCGGTTGGGGTGGCATCGCCCTGAACGCCGCTGCCGCGGACACCCGCATCAAGGCAACTGTGGCAAGCACCATGTACGACATGACCCGCGTGGGCGGCAACGGCTACTTTGATTCCGGCGACAATGAAGAAGCCCGTTACGAAGGCCGCAAGGCTCTCGCAGCCCAGCGCGTAAAGGATCGCGCCGCAGGTTCCTACCTGCGTGCCGGTGGCGTTGTGGACCCGCTTCCGGATGACGCTCCCTACTTCGTGAAGGATTACTACGCTTACTACAAGACTCCTCGCGGTTACCACAAGCGTTCTGGTAATTCCAACGATGGTTGGAATGCAACGGGCACCCAGGCTTATGCCAACGCCCGCTTCCTCCGTTATACCAACGAAATCCGTTCCGCTGTTCTCGTGATGCATGGCGACAAGGCTCATTCCTTCTACTTCGGCAAGGATGCCTACAAGTACATGGTTGAAGGCAATCCCGCTGCAGGCATCAAGGCAAACCCGAATCCTTCCAACAAGGAACTTCTGGTGATTCCTGGCGCATCTCACGTGGATCTTTACGACAACATGGAAAAGATTCCTTTCGCAAAGCTTGACGAATTCTTCAAGACTAACTTGAAGTAATTAGCGGGTTGCTGCGACTGAAATACGCAATAAAGACTGCGCCTATGATGGCGTGGTCTTTTTGCTATTGGATTGGTGATAAAGGTCTTTTACAGTGCCTTGATTTCTTCGGGAGTGAGGCCAGAAACAGAAGCAATTTCGGCCAAAGTAAGTTTCCCCTGGACACGCAAAGCTTTGACGAGTTCGCGCTTTTCTTCCTTGCGAGCTTCGTCGTGTTCCTCTTCAAGCATTGCTTCAAAAGTCATGTAGTCCAAGATGGTAAAATTTCAAAGAAACTTCTTAAAATGACATATAATGGCATTTGATTTATTTTATATTTTCGTTGATAAGAGATTTTTGTTGGAGAAATCAAATGGATTTGTTGAATTCTGCGCAGCAGCTTACAAATGAATACATTGATAAAATGCCTAAGGCCATGAGAAAGAAATATGGACAGTTCTTTACAAGTGCCGAAACCGCGCAATTTATGGCAAATCTTTTTGAAATTCCTTCTGACAAAGAGGAGTTATCTTTTTTAGATGCCGGGGCTGGCTCAGGAATGCTATCCATAGCACTCATCGAGCGAATTGAAAAACTAGACTGTGTAAAAAGACTTCATTTAGTCTGTTACGAAAATGACGAAAATATTCTTGATTTATTGAAGCAAAATCTTGATAATGCAAAGAATAGAGTTTCTTTCGCGTTCGACTACGAACTGCGATCAATCAATTATATAACCAGCCAGGAAAAAAATTACCGATCACTGTTAGGTTCTAACGGAAATCCCGAACAATATGACTTAGTCATCGGCAATCCGCCCTACATGAAAATACCCAAGGACGCACCAGAAGCATTAGCAATGCCGGATGTTTGTTATGGAGCGCCTAATCTCTATTTCCTATTCGCTTCTATGGGGTTATACAACCTAAAAAAGAACGGACAGTTGGTGTATATTGTTCCTCGATCGTGGACATCGGGCGCTTACTTTAAAGCATTCCGTCAAAAATTTCTTGGCGAAGCTTCTTTAGAACATATCCATCTGTTTGTTTCAAGAGATAAAGTCTTTGACAAAGAAACAGTTCTTCAAGAAACAATGATTTTCAAGGTGCGGAAAACTTCTATTCGTCCTAAAGATGTTTTCATTACAACAACAAAAGATAACTCCGATTTTAAAGACAAAACATCATTTGCGGTACCATACAATGTTGTTGTCTCTGGTGGCGACTCCTATGTATTTTTACCAACTTGCCAACAAGAAGTTGAAGTTATTGAAAAATTAAACAAATGGACTGACACGCTTCCCTCGATTGGATTGAAAATGAAAACAGGATTGACTGTTGACTTTAGAAACAGGGATGTTTTAAGAAACGAAAAAAGCCAACAGACAGTTCCTTTATTTTATTCTCAGCATATAAAAAACGGCAAAGTTATTTTTCCTATTGGAAAAGAAAATGAATATATTGAAACTGATCAAAAAGGATTGCTACAAGCCAATACAAACTATTTGTTTGTGAAGCGTTTTACCGCAAAAGAAGAACCACGCAGGCTTCAATGTGGAGTGTATCTAGCACGAAAAAATCCTGACTACGAGTCTATCAGCACTCAAAATAAAATAAACTTCATCAATGGTTTGGAAAAACTTTCCGAATGCATTGTTTACGGATTGTATGTGCTGTTCAACTCTACTCTTTACGACGGATTTTACCGTATTTTGAATGGTTCTACTCAGGTAAATTCTACGGAAGTAAACGCAATGCCGGTTCCCCCAATCAGCATAATAGAAGCAATGGGGAAAAAATTGATTAGGTTGCACAATATGTCTGTACAATCCTGCGATGCAATTTTAGAGGAATATGTATGACGAAAGTAGAAGAAGCAAGAGAAATTCTCACACAATTGCAGGTACCTAAACAACAACAGTCGGATTTATGTTGTTATGTATTGCTTGCTATGGCATACATTCAGGAATCAGCAAATTGGGAATACGCATCCAACGATTGGATTCGAATACACGATATCATTTCTTTCACAGAAAAGAACTATGGCGTGGCTTACGCCGAAAATAGCCGCGAAACTTTTAGAAAACAAGCGATACACCATTTTAGAAACGCAGCCTTTATCGAAGATAACGGATTGGCTACGAATAGCCCGAATTATCGCTATCGTTTGACTGAAGAAATGTTATTGTTAATAACGCATTTCGGAAAAAAGGATTGGGAAAAGAAAAAAGCTTCTTTTTTGAAAGATCATCAGTCTTTGATTGAACAATACGCATCTAAAAAGACGATGCAGAAAATGTCTGTAAAAATCAATAATTCGGATTTCACTTTTTCGCCTGGAAAACATAACCAGCTGCAAAAGGCTATTATTGAAGAATTTGCTCCCCGTTTTGCTCCGAATTCAGAATGCTTATATGTTGGTGATACAGAACAGAAGGATTTAGTCAAAAATGAAGGAAAACTAAAGGCGTTAGGCTTTGAAATTACATTGCATGACAAAATGCCTGATGTTGTTCTTTACTCTGAGGGGAAAGACTGGATTTACTTTGTCGAAGCAGTAACATCTGTAGGCCCAATGGATCCAAAAAGAATTAAAGAACTTGAAGAAATGACTAAAAATGTGTCTGCTGGTAAAATATATACAACAGCATTCCTTGATTTTAAAACCTTCAAAAAGTTCTCCGAAATGCTGGCATGGGAAACAGAAGTATGGTTGGCCGAGTCTCCGGATCACATGATTCATTTGAATGGAGATAAGTTCATGGGGCCAAGGAAATAATTCTTCACCTTTGATTTTCAAGCGGCAAGCGCCGCGCGAGTCCGCCCCCATGCGGGCTGCGGGGCCTAACGCGAAAGCGATGTGGAACCGGCAGGGATGTTTTTCTTGAAGGCTTTCATGTCGGCTTCCGTCGGTGTGTCTATGCAAATCTTGCGCTGTTGATGGATGCATATAGAACATCTTGCATCCTGCGTTTTGCGTTAGGGATGGAAGTGGCGAAGCCATTCGGACTCGCGCGACCCTTGACTTGTGCAGTTGCCTGGAGCGCGAGGCTGAACGGACGGGGAGCGGAGCGAGCCGATAACGCGACAGCCCGACCCCGGCGGCGGTTCTGTTGTGCGTGTCCCGGGAGCCGGGGGAACGCCCAAAAGTAAATTTTTAGTTTTGAAAACTGGTGATCTTGTTATTTATTCCAGTTCCTGCTTGAGCATTTCCAGGAAGAGCGCTGCCGGTTTACTGAAGGCGGCGTTCTTTTTATAGACGGCCACCAGACCCACTTCTCGGGCGGGACGCAGGGGGATGAACTTCAACTCGCTATCATCAGAGGTGCTGATGATTTTGTCGAGGCAGAGGGCGTAGCCCACGCCTTCCTTTACCATGAGGGATGCGTTAAAGAGCAAGTTGTATGTTGCGATGACATTCAGGGGAATGCGGCCCAGCCAGCCGGAAAATTCATTGCTTCTAAAGGATTGCCTAGAAACAATCAGTGGAATTTTTGTTAGGTCTGCGGGCTTTATAAATTTGCGTTCTGCAAGTTCCGAATCTCTGCGAACGAGGAGTCCCCAGGTGTCCTTGCTTTGCAGGGCGAGATAATCGTATTTCTGCTTATTTACAGGCTCGATGAGAATGCCGAAATCAAGAAGTCCCTGGTCCAGTTTTTCGGTAACGTCTGCGGCGTTTCCGCTGAAAAGGTTCAGACGAACTTGAGGATGTCTTTCGTTGAATTTCTTGAAGACTTTGGCGATGACTCGCATGCCGTCGGTTTCGCCACCGCCTACGAAAATGTCGCCGGTAAGTTCCTGTTGGCTTGCGACCTTAAATTCGCTTGCAGTGCGTTCTGCAAGGGCCACGATTTCTTCGGCTCTCTTGCGGAAGAGAATGCCGTCTTCGGTAAGGATGGTCTTCTTGTTGGAACGCTCAAACAGCTTTACGCCCAGCTCTTCTTCCAGCTCCTGCATTTGGCGGGAAAGTGTTGGCTGGGTAACGAACAGCACGTCGCTTGCCGCCTTGGAAATGCTTTCTTCCTGGGCGACGGCTAAGAAGTATTTGAGGGTCCGAAGTTCCATGGAGTGAAATATAATTTATGTGAAATGGGTGCGTGTCTGGGCTAACCCCAAGCGAATTTATGAAGTAATCCTATTGGGATGTCATCTTTTTTTCTCTGTCCTTCACAATCTTTTTCATGTTTAGTGCGGCCCAGTTGATTAAATCCTGGAGGATGGGCAGCAAGGTGTCGCCGCGTTTGGAAATTGAGTATTCGACGCGGGGCGGAACTTCTGGGGAGACTTTTCGATCGACGATGCCGTCGGCTTCCAGGGTCTTGAGGGTTGAGGTTAGCATTTTTTGTGAAATGTCTGGAATGCTACGCTGTAATTGATTGAATCTGCAAACGGGCTGTTGAGATAATGTGTAAAGTACCAGCATGGACCATTTATCCCCTATGCGGCTCAATATGTTCCGTATTGGGCAATTTGGAAAGTTGTCGTCTTTTAATATAATTTTAGACATAAACACTCTCTTTTTTATACTTACTCTATAAAAGTAATAAAATTTTTATTTGATAGCAATATCTTGAAAATTCTTGAATTTTGCAAAGGTTACTAAAAGGTAACTATGGCACTATTTTGTGCCTTCTTGTTTTTAGGAATGTTTGTTTTTAACTTATGATCGCTTAAAAAGAGGAAGTCTCTAAAAGTGACCAATAAAAAAAAGAGGTAACATCATGAAGAATTACGCAGTAAAAAACTTTAATGGCTGGAAGAATGTAGAAGGTAAGGTTTTCCTTGGCCAGGAACTTGCTATGACTGGTGCCGAGGCGTCCCTTCAGCGTCTTGCCGCTGGTGAAGATGCTCCGTTTTTCCATTCCCACAAAACTCACGAAGAAATCTATGTGATTATTTCTGGTAAGGGTGAGTATGAAGTGGACGGCGAAAAGTTTGCCGTTGGCGAAGGTAGTGTTGTCCGCGTAGCTCCAGCGGGTGTCCGTGCCCTGCGCAACACCTCTGATGCAGAAATGGTCATGATGTGCATTCAGTATGAAGCCAAGCCGATTACCAGCTTTATGGATGACGCCAATATCATCAAATAGGGCGCTTTCTATAAATTTTTAGGGCAGAATGGCAAAAGCTGTTCTGCTTTTTTTTGCGAGTTTTCTATATGCAACAGATTGTTGTATATGAAAGAATTTTCTGAAAGATTTTCTATAAAAATTACGGTTTTAGTTCGAAAATCAAATTTTTGTTGCATAGAATTATTTGAAAAGTTTTTGCATAAGCCTATATTTTTAGGCAATGAAACCTATCGTTGAATACACCGATTTTCGAAAGTTCATGCTGGACTTCTATGAGGAGCAGAAATTACGCCATGGGTTTACCTGGCGTGAGTTTTCCAAGAAGGCCGGATTTTCGTCGTCGTCCTACATGAAGGTGGTGTGCGACGGAAAGAGCAAACTGAGTCGAATCGGTGTGGAGCGCGCAGGCGAGGCCATGGGGCTTGTGGGTTTCGAGATGGATTACTTTAGGGCCATGGTGAAGTTTGGTCAGGAAGAAGACCAAACGAAGAAAAAGCTTGCCTACGAAGAAATGGTTTCCATTGCAAGGCTTCATAAGGTGCGAGTCATTGACAGCGAACTTTTCGACTTTTATGAAAGCTGGAAAAATCCGGTGCTTCGCGAACTCGCTCCCATGATGCCGGGGGCGACGCCTGGAGAAATGGCGAAGAAATGTTTGCCGAAAGTTTCTGCGGAAGAAGTGCGAGAAGCTCTTGCGTTCCTCACGAAAAATGGTTTCTTGAAAAAGAAGTCGGACGATACTTTTGAACAGGCGGAAAAATCTATTACGGGTTCGCCGGAAGCGACTCGCCTGGCCATTCGCGGAATGCATTACAAGATGGCCTGCCTTGCGGCAAACTCGCTGGACTTGCCGAAGGAAGAACGGAACTTTACTGGCGTCACCATGGGCGTTTCTAAAAATTCTTACGAGCGGATCGTGAAGGAACTGGATGAATGCCGCCGCAAAATTATTGCCATCGCTGCAGAAGATGAAAATATCGATCAGGTTTATCGCCTGAATCTGCAACTGTTCCCGCTGACAAAGAACGCGAAGGAGAAGGATGATGAAAAGTAAATTCATTTTGTCCGTGGCTAGTTTCATCGGATTGTCCGCGGGATTGTTCTGCGCTTGCTCTGATAATCCGTCCACTGCGGGAACCGCAGAAGAACCGAACCAGATTGCCATTGAAGATGTTTCGTCTTCTTCTGTCATCCTGAGTTCCTCTTCTATGGTTTCAAGCTCCTCCTCTGTCATTCCGAGCGGCAGCGAGGAATCTAGCAGTTCCTTTACTCCTCCGGGTTCTGAACGCGATGACCGTCCGACCGTTGTTCCGCCGAGCAATAGTGAACTGCCGAAGACTCTTGATAACTTCGTCAAGCAGTATGTGAACGATGTCAACACGAAGTTTGATGACAATGTTCTTGCTTATAACTTGGTGTATGAAAAACAGTGTGGCGGGGCATCGGATGATTGTGAAGATGCGGCTCCTGTCTATTACGAATTGACTACGCCGGGTTTGCACAAAGATATGGACATGTCCCATGTTGAAATGATGTTCCCGAAGACAATAGATTATCTTGCAAAGACGCCGAGCGTTGATGAATATTGTCCGTTCTATCTACTGAATATATCTCCCCTTGGTATGGATGGCTATTACTCTCCAGAAGCGGGATTTGTTCTTGCAAATATTGAAGGCGGCAAGTTAACCGTGATAGCACTTCGTTCACACACCTGCGAAAGCACTAATAAAGATAGAGTGTTTGGAATTTTGTTCCGTTACTGCGGAGAACTTTCTAGCAATCCTAAAATTGAATTTATTGAATCCGATGGTCGTTTTGAGACGGAATGCAGGCCTGCTAACTCCATTGATGTTTCGTCGGAATGGGTGAATAAAATTTTATTGAGATAAAGGAAAAATCATGAAAAACTCAAAATTTGTGTTAGGGCTTTCCACGGCCCTGACGGTTATGGCTCTTGTTGCCTGCGGAGACGATTCTTCAAGCGCGCCGTCTTCAGCACCTGTTAATCCTGTTGAAAATTTGACGGAATCTTCTTCCTCTGCAGGTGTATACCTTTCTTCCTCAAGTGAGGCGCTGAATTCTTCTGGCAGCAACGAGAATGTTGTCCCTGATAGTTCCTTCAGTATTCCTACACCATCCTGCGGAACTGCGGTCTACACGGAGAAATGCATCGACACTGAATTTGAAGGTGAAGTTTGTGCTGCCATCGGTTGCAGCCCCATGGATTGCTTTGAGGATCAGAAGGGCATGGAGGCTTACAGCTGCAACGGCGGTAGCATCATGATTTGCGACGGAACCCATTGGCAATATACTAACTGTGCCAAGCCGATTATTGAATCCAGCTCCAGTGTCGCCGCAAATAGCAGTTCCAGTAACGTCGCGAATAGCAGTTCCAGCGAATGGCGTGGCGGAGAATGCATTAATCAGGAAGGCGATACCCGATACGACGAAATGTACGAGTACGAATGCAAAAATGGCAAATGGAAAATCATTGGCTATAGACCTGGCGCTTGTGTAGGCGACATGGACTGCGGAACATCAAATGTGTCGACGGAACAGGCGAGATGCAAGGCGTTGACTGTGGATGGCGTTCAGGTGGAAGGCTCCGCCTGCAACATTGAAGACGGTTATAACAAAAGCGAAAATGGTTGCGAGTTCTTCTGCTACGGCGGAAAGTGGGAATACATGCCGCCACCAATGTAGTTACTTGCAAAACTTTTGGTGGAATTCATTGAACTCAATGGGCTTGGAGTAATAATAGCCTTGCAGGCTAGTTACGTTCAGCTTCCTGAGTTCATCACGCATGCCTGTGGATTCAATACCTTCGGCGCAGACTTCCGCAGAGAAAGATTTTGCCAGGACGTTAATGAAATTTACGGTGTTCTTGTCCTTGTCATCCCTTTCAATATTCATCACATAACCGCGGTCAATTTTTACTGTATTGACCGGCAGTTCGCGGAGAATTCCCAGCGAAGAGAACCCTGTGCCAAAATCATCCAGTGCAATGCGGACGCCCTTTGCGCGGAGAGTTTCAAAAATGTTTTTCAACAAATTGACATTCAGCAGGCGGCAACGTTCTGTAATTTCCAGGCAGAGATTTTTTGCAGGGAATTGCAACTCGTCCAGAAGATTGATCACTTCTTGAGCGAAATTATTCTTTTCCAGCTGGGCGTAAGAAAGGTTCACGTTAATGATGAAATCAGGATTACTGGAAAGGATTTTCTTGCAATCAATGAGAGACTGTTTTAAGATCCATTTTCCCAATTCCGGGAAAAGGCTATCCTGTTCCAGAACGGGAATGAAGGAAATGGGCGGGACGACACCGTAAGTATTGTTACGCCAGCGGATAAGGGCTTCGGCCCCTTTCAGTTTTGAGGTCTGGGTATCTACCACCGGCTGGTAGCAAAGGTAGAAACCACTGCAGTTGTCGATGATGCAGTTACGAATGCAGTTGATTCTCTTTAAGGTGTCCTTCTGATCGTTGTTGAGGGAATCCTTGAAGAGGACGAAGTCGCCATGGTGATTATTCTTGGATTCGGCGAAAGCGAACTTAAGGCAGGAATAAACGGCATCGGCATTGACGGAGAAATCGTCAACACTTACAGCGCCTGCACAAAGCGATAGGGCAATGCGATCCGATGCCACGTAGAGATTCTGTGCTACCAGATTCTGAACATCGCGGTAGGTGGCATCCAGCTCCTCTGCGGAACATTTATCGGAAATGACGGCGAACTTGGTGCCGTCCATACGGTAGGCGGTGCCCATACCACGGAAGGCTTGCTGGAGAATGGAACCGAACTTACGGAGAATTCTATTGCCAAAGGCGTAATTGTAGATATCATTTGCTCTGGAGAAATCCTCTAGACCAATCATGATAATGTTGACGTGCTGCTTTTTCCAGAGGAAACCTTTGACATCTTCCAGAAATCCGTAGAGACTGCGGAGATTCGTGATGGAATCTGTGTAGTTCAGACAGTCGTGGTTCTTGATAATCCCGCAGAAGTAGGCAGGTGCGCCATTGTCGTCGGGAATGGCGACGCCGCTGCAAGTGCAAAGAACGTAGTTACCGTCTTTGGCCATGGCACGATACTGAATGTTATGGCTTTTTTCGCGACCTTCAAAAATATCCGTAATGTTTGTTATAAAATCTTCCCGATCTTCTGGGCTTATATGTTCCACCCAGATTTGACCTGCATTTTCCATGTACTCACCAGGAAGGCCGAAGTAATCTACTGCGGCTCTGGACCATCTGGAATAGTCGTGCTGAATATCGCATACGTAAACGTATGCTCCGTCGGCAGCGATGGAGTATGCATCAAAAAGAGCGTCAAGTTTTTGCGTATTCATTTTGTGTTCTCCATTATCCTAAAAATACTTGGTTCTTTCCGTTATTCTTTGCTTCGTATAGGGCGCTGTCCATACGGACATAGACTGTATCAGCGCTTTCCCCGCGAATCGCCTCCACCACACCGACGCTAATTGTCTTGCGTCGACTCAGAGGGAAGGTAACGGAGGCGAATTTGACGCGGATTTCGTTTGCAATTTCGGCGGCTTCTTTGCGTTCGATACCGGGAAGGACGATTACAAATTCTTCACCACCCCAGCGTCCGCAGGAAGCTTCGGGACTGTGATTCTGGACGACTTCTGTAATAGTCTTTGTGAGACCTAGGATTACGATGTCGCCTTCCTTATGACCGTAGGTATCATTGACCATTTTGAAGTTGTCAATATCCATCATGATCAGGCTTAGCTTTTTGCCGGATTCCTTAAAATCATCTAGGGCGGATAAGATTCTGCGTTGGATTTCCCCGCGATTGTATAAGCCTGTAAGACTATCTTCGATAGCGACCTTTGCCAATTTCTGGTTGGCTTCCGCCAGCTCCGCAGTGGCTGCGTCAATAAAGGTGGCGAGACGGTTAATCATGGAAACCTTTCCGGAGAAATTTTCGGTTTCCATATGGAAAGGAATGCTGTCGTCCAGATGTCCTTCGCGGATGGCTGCAATCACAAGCGTCACATTGTGCTGGATCAGCTCCTGATTGCAACGGAGGAATTCACCGGAGGTGTAAAAGCCGGAAGTGGGGGCTACATTCTGGAAGGGACCTGTTTCCTTGCTGATGCTGTCGTTACCCCAGAAGGTACGGCGTGCGGCGCAGGAAAATACCTTGATGATTTCGGGTTGGAACTTGGCAATTTCCTGTCCGCCGTCCTGGATGCTGGCAAGAATTGTCCAGGGGTCTCCATAGGCAATTCTTGCGCTAACCTTTTCCTCGATATTGGAGGTCATGGTAAGGGAGCCGTCCTCGTTACTGGCGATGGGCGCTCTCAGGATGTTTATACCATGATGGTTGTAGAAGAAAGGAAATTCCAGGGTGTTGTAGAAAAAATGCTCGTTGTTGGGAATGTTCAAATATTTGAAATAGGCGTCATAGGCGGGCTTGCCGTCCAGTTCCTGCAAAAGACTGCCGTTAGCTTTTGTGACAATGAATTCCCTTCCTAGAGGTTTCCAGCCCGTAATGTGGGTGGTGTAAACGTTCAGATCCTCGCCACCGCAAAGCAGGAATACTACGCCCCGTTCCGAAAATCCCTTGGCCTTGGAAAAAACACAGGAGCTGTCATTGTTGATGTCCATATTGAAAGCGCCACCGCCGAAAATTTGGATTTCGGGATTGATATCGGCGCAAGCTTCGCAGAAGGGGGTCATGGACATGCCACGAAGGGTTGCCAGGAGTTCCACCGCCTTTACCCAGGGACGCTTGGCGATTTCCTTCTTCAAATCGTCGATGACATCCAGAGCGGTGTCCTGGGTGAGGGTATATTGCAACAGGTGGATTTGGGTGGACGGGTATTCACAAATGGTGCAGACCACCACGAAGGGGGAGTCGGACAATCCTCCGTCCATAATAGTGCCGTTGGTGGAACAGCCGAAATATAGGGCGTCTGGCATTTCGCTTTCAATGATTTCGCAGGCCAGATCAATCTGCTCTTTGTCTGTATTTTCCGCATAAATGCTAAAAACGACAGAGGAAGTCAGCTTGGACGTCCTCCACTGATTGATCTTGTCGAGCTCCTTTTTTAGCTTGACAACGCCTGAAAATTCAAATTGAAACTGTTTCACACTATATAAGTAGATTTTATTTGGAAATGTTTTGATGCAAGACGGTAGAAATGCTATTCCAATTTGGAAAAACATGCCCTTAAACGCTCTTTAAAAACCTATATTTTTAGTATGAATACGGAATCCTCTAAGAAACGTGTGGCTGTTGGCCTTTCTGGTGGTGTTGACTCTGCTCTTGCTGCGTACCTGTTGAAACAGCAGGGTTACGAAGTCATTGGTGTCACCATGGCGACGTGGGATGGATCCATCAAGAACATGCCCCATGTGGAGGGCCGTGAAGGTTGTTTTGGCCCGGGGGAAGACGAAAATATTGCTCAGGCGAAAACGGTTGCCGATCGCCTTGGGATTCCCCATTATGTGGTTCGTGTCACGGAAGATTACAAGCGAGAAGTTTTGGACTATTTCCGCGCCGAATACCGTGCCGGACGTACGCCAAATCCGTGTGTCCGCTGTAATCAGAATATTAAGTTTGGCGCCTTGCATTCCGCTACCCGTCGCATTGGAGTGGAATTTGATTATTTTGCCACTGGTCATTATGCTCGCGTGGAATTTAAGAATCCCAAGGAACCTTTCCTTTACGCTGCCCTGGATAATTCCAAGGACCAGACCTACTTCCTTTCTCGTTTGACTGCGGAGCAACTTTCCACGGTGATTTTCCCTCTGGGTGGAATGAGGAAGACGGATGTGAAGGCTTTGGCAGCCGAAATCGGCTGGGTGGATTTTGCCACCAAGAAGGAAAGCCAGGATTTTTTGGAATGTGGGGATTACACCGTCCTCTTTGATGAATCGGATAACAAGCCCGGTGACTTTGTGGATATGAACGGCAAGGTGCTGGGTAAGCACCGTGGTATTATTCATTACACCATCGGTCAGCGTAAGGGCCTGAATATTGGCGGCCTTCCGGAACCATATTTTGTTGTAAGTATCGATGTGAAAAAGAACCAGGTGATTCTTGGCCCCCGTAGTGTCATGAGCTGCGTAGATGTGAATGCCGAGGAATTGAACCTGATGGTGGACGAAGATTCTCCGCTTTTGAAGGAACCTCTTACGGCTCACATCCGCTTGGGCCACAAGGGCGCTACCGCTCACATTACGTCCTTAGATGTGTCCGCAGGTAAGATCAGCGTGCATTTTGATGAACCTCAGTTCGCTTCCGCTCCGGGCCAAATTCTTGTACTGTACGCCGGTCAGGGAATTGTAGCTTCGGGGATTATCACGAAGTAGTTTTTTCGTTTCACGAAAGATCGTACCTCTGTCAGCGCCCCTTTGACTTTGGTGTGGCCGATACGGTTAGCTTTGCTCCGCACAAGTTTTTTGGCTTGAATGGCTGCGGCATTCTGCTTTCTTTTTTTAGTGTATAGCCCAAATATTCATCTTTCGTGATTTATCTATCACAAAAATTGATTGTATTTTAAAAACTTATAATTTTCAGAAATATAAAGTATTAGTCAAGAAAACTTTGACATTCTACATTGTTGCCTGAACAAAAAACATAGGAGTTCACAATGATGAAAATTCTTCCCTTCTTGGCAATTGCCGCAACTCTCGTCCTTACCGCCTGCGAAGACTTCCACAAATGCAAATTCAGCGATGATCAAACATCCCTGAAATGTAGCGAGAATGTCTATAAGGTCGTGAATGCCAATGGGAAAAAGTGGTTTGCACAGAATGCCAATTTCTACACGGATTTCAGCTACTGCTATGGCGATGATTTCAAGATGTGTCTTGACTATGGTCGCCTTTATACTTGGGCTGCCGCAAAGAAGGCTTGTCCTCTTGGCTGGCATGTTCCTACAAAAGCTGAGTATGAATCTCTGATTGCATCCGGTGAATTTGCAAAGCTGAATGTGGTTAATGCAGGTTTTCGTTACCATGAAGATAACTATGTGGATCGCGACAAGTCGGCTCGCATTTGGATTGATGACGAGTACGATGCGGTTCGCGCCTATATGCTGAACATCAGTGATAATGGCATCATTACCGTGGAACACTTCAACAAGGATATTGCTGCGTCTGTCCGCTGCATCGAAGACTAGTTTTTGTTGAGGGCATTTCCATGGGAATTGATATTGACATCACTAGCGTTTCCTCTGGAAATGCAACCGTTCTTATTGGCGCCTGTTTTGCAATCGTACTTTTCCTGATTATTTATGAAGCATTTTTCACGAAGAAAGGGATGGGGACGAGCGCCTCGCCGCTTTCTGAAATTCTTGAACAACAGGAGAATCAGGAATTCATTGTTTGCAAAATGATTGCGGAGTTTGCGGCGACGCTGGCTGCTTGCGGCGCGACCAGTATGCAGGTTTTGTCCAGCGTGGCGTACCTTTCGACCCACTTTGGAATTCATGCCGAAGTGACAGGCTTGCCGCAGCACATTCTCCTTTGCGCTGTAGATGATAAACTTCAGAAAACTTATACCATCAACCAGAAGATCAAGGAAAATCCCCTTGACTTTGACAGGATTATTTTGCTGAATCATCTTGCCAAGGAAACGGTGACAGAAAATTATTCTCCCGAAATTTTCTATGAAAAGTTCCAGAAGATTCTTGCGATAAAAAGGCTGCATCCAAATTTTGTTCTTGTGCTGGCGAGCCTTGCCAACGCTTCGTTCTGCAGGCTGTTCAACGGGGACTTTATTTCCATGGCCATTGTGGCTACGGCGACTGCCTGCGGGTTTTACTTGCGAAGAACTTTGTGCTCGCGGTTCAAACTGAATTTTCGAATGGGTACGATTCTAGCGGCTGTTGTTTCGACGGTCATTGGCACTAGCGGCTATGTTTTTCAGATTGGAGAAACACCTAATGTGGCTCTCGCTACAAGCATCCTTTACCTGGTTCCGGGGATTCCTTACATTAATTCGCTTAGCAACCTGCTGAATGGGATGTTCCTGGGTTGCATCAGCCAGTTTTTTAAGGGCGCCATTCTAACTATCTGCCTATCGCTAGGTTTTTGCGTAGGCCTTATTCTTACCAACCTTCATTTCTTCTAATATGTTACTGACATTACTTCAAGACGGATTTTTCGCTTCCATTGCAGCCGTCGGATTTGGAAGCATCAGCAATGTGCCTAAACGAATTTTCGCAGGCTGTGGCCTTGTGGCGGCTATAGGCCACGTCACCCGATTTGTGTTGATGAACCTTTGCGGCTTTCACATTATATGGGCGAGTCTCGTAGCGGGTTTCTCCATCGGGATTTTTGCAGTCCTTTTGCGAAAAGTCTGGAAGTGCCCCTGCGAATCCTTGGCATTCCCGGCGCTACTTCCCATGATTCCCGGTATGTATGCCTATCGTTCCGTGCAGTCCCTGATTCTTTGCTTCAAGACTCCGAGCGACGGTTTGTTTGACCATTACATACACATATTCTTCTACAACTTTATGGTGTGCTTCTTGGCGATTTTGCTGATGGTCTTTGGCGTCACCTTCGTCATACACCTGCAAAAGAAAAGATCCTTTGAAATCAAGTGGAATCGATTCTTTCATAAGGGCGTATAGCAAAAACCTATCGCAAACTCTAAAAATTAAGTATTGGACAAAGCGATAGATTCCATCTATATTTGGCGGCATCTAAGAAATAACTCTTAGTTGAATACTGTCTTTGATGACGGCGTGGCGGCGAAGGTTTGCGCCTAGTGCACTCCTTTAGCCCTGCGACAACATGAAAAGGAAAAATACAATGTCAAATACGCACCATTTTGATGTGGTGGGCAGTTTTCTGCGCCCCGCAAATTTGAAGAACGCCAAGGCTGAATTGGAAGCCGGCAAGATTACTGAACTTCAGTACAAGGCTATTAAGCAAAATGCCATTCGCGAACTGGTAGAAAAGCAGAAGAAGGCTGGACTCCATTACATTACCGATGGCGAATACAATCGCAAATTTTGGCATCTGGATTTTTTCTGGGGCTTTGACGGAATCGCCCATCAGAAAGATGGCGGTGGCGTTCAGTTCGCTGGCGAAGTGGCTGACCTTGAAGCTACTTATTTGGTAGGCAAGATTCGCGTAAGGCCTCATCCCTTTGTAGAAGATTTTAAGTTCGTGAAGTCTCTTGAAAGTGACGGTCATGAAGCCAAGCAGACCATTCCTGCTCCTGCTCAACTTTTCCAGCAGCTTATCGTTCCCCAGAATATCGAAACGACCCGCAAGTTCTACGCCACAAATGATGAACTGATTGAAGATATTGCCTACGCCTACCGCGGCGTGATCCGTCAGCTTTATGATGCAGGCTGCAGAACTATCCAGTTCGATGACTGCACCTGGGGTGCAATCGTTGGCGATGCTGCTGCACAGCGCTACAAGTCCCTGGGCCTGAGCCTGGATGTAGTGAAGAACCAGCTGCTCCATGTAAACAACCTGGCCATCGAAGGCAAACCTGCGGACTTGCAGATCAATACCCACATTTGTCGTGGCAACTATCACTCCACCTATTTCACCAGCGGCCCCTACGATTCCGTGGCGGATTACGTTTTCGCCCGTGAAAATGTGAACACGCTTTATCTGGAATACGATGACGAACGCTCCGGCGGTTTTGAGCCCTTGTCAAAGGTAAGCGCCGACAAGGTTGTTGTTCTTGGCCTGATTACTTCCAAGTCCCCCAAGCTGGAAGACAAGGTGACAGTTATCGCCCGCATTAAGGAAGCGACCAAGTACATTCCTTTGGAACGCCTGAAGCTGAGCCCTCAATGTGGCTTTGCCTCCTGCGATGTAGGCAACAAGCTGACCGAAGAAGAACAGTGGGCAAAGATCGCCTTGATTAAGGAAATCGCCGACGAAGTCTGGGGATAATAAGAGTTTGGGGAGCACCGTTCCGCCGCGCTGAATGACAAAATCCAACTCGCCAAGTTTTTTATTGTTAAAATAATATAGTTCGTAACTCCTTAAGCCAAATAAAGCTGTTCTCGTAACGGGAGAACTTCATATTTTCATTGAGGTTCTTTAGAATAAATCGTTTGTTCTGGGCGTTCCCCCGGCTCCCGGGACACGCACAACAGAACCGCCGCCGGGGTCGGGCTGTATTCGCTTCGCTCACCGAGCCGCGCTACGCGAGTCTCGGCCCCATAAAGACCGTTCGGCTTTCGCCTCACTTTCGCCAACACAACTTGTTAATACAAGTTGCTTTTGGCTCACGGGGTAACCATCCCTAACGCGAATGCAGGATGCAAGATGTTCTATATGCCTCAGGGTGAGGCGTATGGGAAACTAGGCAAATTCTGATTAATAAAATTTATTTTCAGGGGGAACGATGTTTTAGAAAAACTAAATTTATGGTGAATATATTCGGAGTTTTTTATGAAGACTTTTAAGAAAATTGGTTTGGTGAGCGCGGTCGCTTTTGCGCTGTTCGCATTTAATGCCTGCGGCGACGACTCGGGCTCCACCAGCGCATCTGCTGAAAACGGTTCCCTGAGTTCCGCTGTTGAGGATGATGAATCATCCTCCAGTATCAACGGTGACTCTTCCTCTTCTGTCATTCCGGGTTCTTCTTCCAGTGTCATCCTGAGCGACAGCGAAGGATCTAGCAGTAGCGTCAAGGGCAGCGACACCGCCGATGTGTCATCTTCTTCTGTCATTCCCGACCCCGATCGGGAATCTAGCAGTTCCTCGGAAAAATCCAGCAGCAGCTCGGCCAAGTCCAGTTCCTCTGTGAGTTCGTCTTCGAGTGAAATAACCGACTATGTTGGGTTGCCCTGTGAAGGCATACTTTCAGATGGAAATACGGGAAAAATATATTTGTGCGTGGATGGACGATATGTGCTTTATGTGCCTACGGAAAGTTCCAGTTCTGGGCCCTATGAACCGTTCGATCAAACCCTGCCTTTGGAAAAGTTTAAGGAAGAGCGCTACAAGACATTTACTGACTCGCGCAATGGCCGTATTTATTACTACCTGACAATCATGGGCAAAGATGAAGATGGTGTCAAGGATACCATAGACGTTATGGCACAGAACTTGAATATCGCCGATGTCACCTTGAAGGCTGGCGAAAACATGACCGACGACACGAAAATCGAACGCTACTGCTACAACGACGACACCACCAAGTGCGACCGTTACGGCGGCCTCTACCAGTGGGCGGAGATGATGGGTTTCAATGACAGTTGTAATACTAAGAGTTGCGCCGACCTTATACAGCCAAACCACCAGGGAATTTGTCCAAAAGGCTGGCGTTTGATGACGCGGCATGATTTTGAAGTTGCCCGAAGCAGTACGGAATACGGGGTCCGTGGCTTGCGTTCTGAATATAATTTTACAGGAAACAATGAAAGCGGACTTTCTCTTACCGGGTCGGGAGCTTATTTTGATCAAAGAGGTTTCGCGGATTTAGATTCAGCGTTTTACATGTTTTATCCCTCGGAATCTGTTTTCCAAGATAAGGTTCAGGCCCTTGATCAAGTTATATCGCGTTATACTGATGGCTCGGGGGCTTCAAGAGGTTCAAAATTTGATGCTCTTTCCGTCCGCTGCATTAAGTTGAAATAAATTTTTACATCAATAACAAAAATCCAAGATAATCAACATGTCTAAGAAATCTTCCCAAAAAAACTCGCAGAGAAATTTCAATATTGAACACCTTGAACCGCGCCTGATGATGGATGGAAATCTTAGCATGGCGAATTTAAGTCGCCAAGTAAATTTGTTTAACTTGCCTAGAAATATACTCTAATGGGGTGAGAAATCCAAGTCGTTTTCTCGGCCGATTGTTC
>NZ_QGDU01000035.1 GCF_003149045.1 Fibrobacter sp. UWR4
TGTAGATGTAAAGATAGCCTACGAATGGGAATCGGAATCGAGAGAATCATCTAGCAAGGCTGCCTAAATGCTTCCACACATGTTGATGATGCCTCTAAAATTTTTTGCATTTTCATATTTCCCTCTTATTCTATGCAAAATTATAGTAAGATTTTTAAATTTGAATTTGAAAATGGAAATGAACAGCATCCTCATACTGATAGGCATTAGCTGCATGGGTAGCTTTATCCAGCGGGTCAGCGGGTTCGGATTTGGCATCTTCGTGATGACAATCCTCCCCCACCTACTGCCCAGCTATGGAGAAGCTACAGCCCTATCCGGAATGCTGGCAGGATCCATGTCCATTGTGGTAGCAATCCGCATGAGAAAGTTCATCGTCTGGAGGGAAGTGCTACCCATCCTTACCATTTTTGGCGTTGTCAGTTTCTTTGCGGTGAGCGCAGTAGCCAATTTCGACGACAAGTTCCTAAAGCATATCCTCGGAGCCATCCTGATAGTCATCAGCATTTATTTTTTCTTCATTAGCGAAAAAATCAAGCTGAAGCCCACCCTCTTCGTACAAACTATTTTAGGAATTATTTCCGGAATCATGGGCGGGCTCTTCGCCATGCAAGGTCCTCCATCCGTCCTGTACTTCCTAGCCTCCTGCAGCTCCAAGGAAAAGTACATCGCCCATAGCCAAACCTACTTCGCCTTAGGCAATCTGATGATGACATTCTTTAGAGCAGGCAACGGGTTCGTCACTCCTGCGGTCGGAATGGCCTATGGTTGCGGAATCATAGGAGTGATCATCGGGCTTTTCATTGGCGGTAAGGTTTTCAAGAAGATTCCCCACAAGGTCCTGAAGAAAATCGTCTACGCCTATATGGCCGTAAGCGGTGTCGTTGCGCTTTGCGCCTAGGCGTTCTTTACTAGTCAAATACATTTTTTCAGAATGTCTTTTCAGTTCTTTCTTTATATATAGAACATCTTTTTCCAAACAAGTTACATCGGCGAATCTGATTCGCCAATGTTACTTTACAGTCACAGGCTGAATAAATCGTCCAATGCGAACCAGATAACGACCTGCGTGATGCATCTGGATTTCTGTTGAATTTCCGGTCAGGCGCATCGGGGCGACCACCATCTTTCCTTGCATATCAAATACAGCCATAACGCGTCCAGCTACGACACCTTCAATATGCAAATGCAATCCTTCGGAGCGAATGTTCGCAAAACTTGTCGGGACACCATCCGCCACCTGACGGACCACCAGCGGGACTTCTCCGGAAGGTTTATCACCAGAGGAATCATCGCCCATATCGGGAACGCTAGTATCCAGCAAGGAAATCCAAGAAAGAACTGGGTATGCGTCCTTCCCCACTTCCTGAGTCCAGAGAGAATCAGCGCCTTCATATTCACGCAGAGCCTTAAGAACAGTACCATCCGAAAATTCACTAAGACGTACGCCCGTCGCCTGGTCTTGATTGCCGGACAAATCATCATAGAATACGTTCGTCAGATGATGAAGATTCGAATAGCTCTGTTTACCAAGAAGGGGACCACGACCCGTTTTACCTTCAATCACACCAACATTAAAAGAATTTTCGATGTATACGTCACGGGACAAATCACCAACCAATCCGCCTGCGCCCCAGACTGCATATATATTTCCTGCATTAAAGGAGTTTGCAATGTGAAGTTCGCCACCACCAAGATACCCAACAAGGCCAGCAGCACCATCACCATCTTCCATATTAAGATTTCCGACGTTTGCACATTCCTTGATAGTCAAGTTTCCATCATTCTTCCCCACCATTCCACTGATGTAGTAAAGTCTGTTACCACAAAAAGTCACATCGCTGTAGACCCGTTCCATAAGGAGGTTTCCGTAATTTGCGCCAACAACGGCACCACTGCCCTGAGTACTCACAGAACCGCGATTTGATTCTGTGGTGACCAAGGAATTGATGAAGCCCACGTTTTTAATTACAGCGAGCGTATCCTCATTTGCGTCAGTAGAAGCAAAGAATCCTCTTGAAAAAACGTCGTAGGAATAAAGTCCAGAAATAGTGTGATATTGGCCGTCAAACACGCCCGAAAAACCGCTTATGCCATACCATTGTCTAAGGCTATCCAGGGGCTTACCCTCGCTATCAAAGACCTGGGGATTCACGACAATATTTGCAGACAAATTGACGCAAGCCTTGGCAGCATCCCGATCATACCAATTCTCACCAGTCCAATATTTTTCGATGAAACCACCAGCAACTGCCACATATCCATACAATTCCCCACGATTAGAAATGACAAAGCATCCCTCTTCATCCTTCCGAGGTTTTACAGGAACGCCTTCCCACTTGGCATAGAATGTCCTACGACCAGATTCTGTTGGAGAAATTTCAGTAACAGCATCCCCCTCAAATTTGGAGTTAGTGTACCAACCTTCAAAGCCGAATCCACTTTTCTTCAGTGTCGGTAATCTCATTTTTTCGCCAGAGATGTACTCCTTGAGATCAGGCAGTGTATCACCAAGAGAAATCAGCGTAACTTTAAAACGATAAATGCCATACTTTTCGTCGAATCTCGGAGACGATCCTTCCTGGCCCCAGATGCTTCCATCAATCCCATTTTTATTGTAGTTGTGCAACTGAACCACAGCAGCACCAGAGCTATCATCATTGTAATCAAAATAAGTACCCTTGGAATCAGACCACGAACCAGTATAATAACTGTTATCCACTTCATAGGTTCCGTTATTCAAACCAAGAAAAGCCCCGCATGTTTCATCTCTATTGTAAGTACCTACAAAAATATTGGAGTAGGAATTGACCAAGGTAAAGGAGCCATCATTTACGCCAAGAAAACCACCATTGGCGTGATATCCGTTGCCATTCTGATAGGAGCGGCTGTTTTCCACCAGCAGGGTTGCGTCTTTTTCATTATATCCAACGAAGCCTCCAGCGATGGAATCAGCATGTACAGCGTAATCACCCGCATCGGAAGAGGAAATACGCAATGTTGCACCAGAAGCATTTATCCCCACCATAGCCCCAATAATGGAATCCGCGTACATGCTGTTATCTTCCATGATAACACGATCCATAAAAAGATTACCTTCATTGACGGACACAAGACCAACCGCCGATTCTCCTTCGAGAATAAGTTTCAGCAGATGGACATTCTGGATGACCACAGGTTTATCTTTGGTTCCACCCACCACTTTCTTAATGAAACTATTATTATCCGTGTCCCAATAGACACGATAAAGGTATTCCAGAGTATGCCCCTGTCCATCAAAAGAGCCGGAAAATTCCTCTATGGGAGTCCACAGATATACGGAATCCTTCGTTTTATTCATATGAATATCGGCGGTAAGCACGCCGCATGCGGATTTTTCAGCAGCACGTTCTTCTGCGAAAGTACCATTCACAATAGCTGCAAAACCGAGAAGTTCACCTGCGCTAGAAATCTGATAGCACCCTTTTTCCACCTTAGGTTCCAGAAGTTCCGGGGTAAGATACGTTTTTGCAAAAGAGCAAACGAACGACAGCAAAACAACTGCAGTAAAACACAAACTCTTCATAAATTCTCCAAACAATTATAGGGATAAATATATTAAAAACATCCTAGCAGCATTTCAGCAATTCTTTTTATATTAAATTCTTGAAAACAAAATCATAGTTAAAATCATGCGTGCTTTAATTCTTTCCGACATTCACGGCTCTGCCGACGCAGTTCGCAAGGCCTTGGCTTTTTTTGACAAGTTCAATTGCGATAAAATTTTCCTGCTGGGAGACACCCTCTATCACGGGCCCCGCAATCCACTTCCCGAAGGACACGGTCCCATGGGCGTCGTAGAAGCATTAAAGCCCTTCGCCGACAAGATTGTAGCTGTCCGCGGAAACTGCGACGCCGATGTGGACCTGATGATGCTGGAATTTCCTATGGCGGATGAATACGCAGTGGTGGAAGATTCCACTACAGAAGGCGGCCACCGTACACTCCGTCTGTTCCTGAGCCATGGCCACATTTTTCTTCCGGAATGTTTCCCGGGTAACGCCCTGGACCAGCTGGAACCCGGCGAAGAAAAAGGCCGTGCCATTGACGTCTATCTTTACGGCCATACCCACATTTGGGATCTGCACAAGAATTTCAAGAACGTCTTGATGGTCAATCCCGGCTCCACCAGCCTCCCCAAAGGCGGTCAGGAAGCCTCCTTCGGTTTTTACGAGAGCTACGACAAGCCGGACAGCCGCGGAAACCTGGGAAAGTTCAGCATTCATTGCCTGAATAGCGGCAAGGAATTGGCTACTTTTGACCTGAACGACCGGGAGAACGTCTAACATGGTTCTAAACGTAATTTGGCTTGTATTCTTTTTTGGCGCATTTATCGCCTGCCTCATCCAGTGGCTAGCCTTTGGAGACAGCGGTATTTTCAACAAGGCAATCCTTGGCGCATTTGACATGTCCAAGACCGCCTTTGAAATCGCCCTCGGTCTTACAGGTATTCTGAGCCTCTGGCTTGGCATCCTGAAAATCGGTGAAAAAGCGGGTGCAGTCCAGATCTTAGCCAAACTGGTACAGCCCCTGTTCAGCAGGCTTTTCCCCCAGATTCCTAAGGGTCATCCCGTAGTAGGCACCATGCTCATGAACATCAGCGCCAACATGCTGGGTCTTGACAATGCGGCCACCCCCATGGGTCTGAAGGCCATGAAGGAACTTCAGGAACTGAACCCCAACGAAGATAAATCCGTCGCCAGCGACTCCCAGATCATGTTCCTGGTGCTGAACGCCAGCGGTCTAACCTTGATTCCCGTCAGTATCATGACTTACCGCGCCCAGATGGGAGCGGCCAACCCCAGTGATGTTTTCCTCCCGCTTCTGCTTTCAACCTTCTTTAGCACCATGGCAGGTATTTTTGCGTTAAGCTTTTTCCAGAAAGTCAAGCTGAAAGATCCTGTAACCGTTGCATGGCTTGGCGGTCTTTCCGCCTGCGTCATTGCCATCATGGTCTACTTCAGCCACCTGACTGCAGAAGCCATCGGCACCACCAGCCTTTTCCTCAGCGGAATCATCCTGTTCGGTGTAATCGTTGCATTCCTTGGCCTCGCCTGCTATCGTAAAGTTCAGGCTTATGAAGCCTTTGTTGAAGGAGCCAAGGACGGATTCCATACCGCGGTAATGATCATCCCGAATCTTGTGGCGATTCTTGTGGGCGTTGCCGTATTCCGCGCCAGCGGTGCCATGGACCTGCTGATGAACGGCATTTCCGCACTTCTTGGCATGATGGGCATTGGAAACGATGTTGTCCCCGCCCTTCCCACCGCCATTATGAAACCCTTAAGCGGTAGCGGTGCACGAGGCATGATGATTGACGCCATGAAGACTCTTGGTCCCGATAGTTTTGCGGGTCGCCTCAGCTGCATGTTCCAGGGTGCAGCCGATACCACCTTCTATATCATCGCAGTCTACTTCGGTTCCGTGGGCGTCAAGAAGACCCGTCACGCAGTCACATGCGCCCTTATCGCCGACGCCGTTGGCGTCATCGCGGCGATTGCAATTGCCTACATTTTCTTCCCGCCCATGGGATAGATCAACCAGCAGGTAATTTTCTTATATAGAAGCAAAAAGGTTCCGTTTAAAAACGGAACCTTTTTACATTCATTTCAGGACCTTGTTTAATGAGTCAATTACATGTGACCCATAGCAACCAATATCAAGCTGACAAGGTACAGCACATAGACCAGCAGCAGGATGAGACCGGCAATTCGGTTAATTCGTCCATCGCCTTTGCGACGGAATCCAAGAACCAGAATGGACAAGGTCAAAATTCCCATCAAAGGCATATCACGGGAAAGAACTTCCTTTTCGATTTCCTGCATAGGAGCGATGGAAGCTGCAATACCCACCACCATCAAAGTGTTAAAGAGATTGGAACCGATAATATTTCCAACGGCCAAATCATCTTCCCCCTTACGGGCTGCGGCAATGGAACTGGCCAGTTCAGGCAAGGAAGTTCCAATAGCCACAATGGTGAGGCCAATAAGCAGGTCGCTAACTCCAAAACTGCGAGCAATTTCCACAGCGCCCCAGACCAGGGCTCGGGAACTTGCAACCAGAAGAGCCATGCCAAGAACCAGCCAGAAGATGGACTTGCCAAGGCCCATGGGTTTTTCGTCACCTTCGGAAGATTCCTCAGCCGAAGATTCCACGGAGTTGCGACGTTTTTCACTCCAGATGTTGAAACCCATAACACCGAAGAATACCGCAAGGAAGACCATACCATCAATTCGGGAAACGTTTCCATCCAACAAAAGCAGGATGGAAAGAACGGTCACACCGATCAGTAAAGGCAGATCCTTTTTGAGGACGGAACGCTGAACCAGAATGGGAGAAATCAGAGCTGTCACTCCTAGAATCAATGCAATATTTGCGATATTGCTTCCGTAGGCATTACCTAACGCCAATTCCGGGTTCCCTTGCGCAGCAGAGAGGGCAGACACAACCATTTCGGGAGCACTAGTACCAAATCCCACAATGACCATGCCAATAAGTAAGGTGGACATGCCACAGAACTTGGCGACGCCAACAGCGCCATCCACGAACTTATCGGCACTCCACACCAATACCACCAACCCCACAATGACGGCAGCAAAAGCCGGAAGCAATTCTACAATATTCATAGATTAGAACGGATATACGGTTATGCCAACACCAAAGCTAGATGTGCTCAGGTTTAGATCCAGAACATCTGTCTGGCCAGCCGCACTCAAGTAACCGTCATACAAATCAGACAGGCCTAGTTCAGCACGGACATCCAGGGAGATATACTTGTTTGCAAGGACGGAGAACCCGAATACAAGGCTCCAGTCCAGTGAATTACGGTAATCATCATCAATTAGATCAACCTTGCTCTTCTTCTTATCCTTAGTATCAGGATCGGTGAAGGAAACCTTCAGTTCATCCTGAAGAGGAACGGAAAGCTGGGCACCCATATCGAAATAGATGCGGGAATCCATAGACTTGAAAGTGAACAGGACTGGAATATCCAATTTCTTCTGTTCAAACTTGAAAGTAGTGGGAACCTTATTCACATAATAGTTTTCGCTGGCATTACTCTGCTCATAAAGTACGCCCAGCTTGACACCCATGGTATATTCATTCAAAGGAATGATTGCACTGACACCAGCACGCCAGGAAAGACCATCAAAAGTTTCTTCATCCCAGTCGCCATATTCGCCATTACTCATGTAATAGCCGTTAATAGACCCCTGGACACCAATCTTGAATTCCATCGGATAACGGCCACGGAGCTGGTCCAGAGTCACGGTATCCTGGCCGGATGTTTCAGCAACGTACACTGTATGTACCGGAGTTCCATCCATTCCAATATAAACGCGTTCAACGTAAGTGGTTTTCTTGGGAGCAGGCTTTGCAGGTTCCGTAACAGGCTGAGCAGCAGAAGAACCTCCATTACGGACAGCAACAGGTGCCGGGCCTTCTACAGGAGCGGCAGGAGCGGGTTCTGCGGCAGGTGCTATTTCCGCTACAGGCGCCGGAGCTTCAGATTCATTACGGACAGCAACAGGTGCAGATTCTTCGGGGACAGATGACTCAGCTGCAGTTTCTGGCACATCCTTTTCAAGATTCTGATAGGCAGCGTCTGCCTTAACTTCTGCAGGAGCTGCAGTTTCTGAAGCGGGTGCGGCAACCGGAGCTGCATCCTGGGCAAAGGCAATTGCTGCAAAAGAAGCTGCAGCCAATGCGGACTTCATCTTCAAATTCATATGAACCTCCATATTTTACTATGCTCATTATAGCATTTTAAAAAATGAAAAAACACTATAAAGCGAGTTTCTATAGACAAAATGAACATTCCTATGGACAAAATGCTAGATTTCCAGATATGAAAATCAATATTGTCAAAAACGCCTCGGGCAAGGCCAATGTGTCTGCCCTCTTTTTCGTAAAGCAATCCATCCAGTTTTCCAACGTCCTGAGCGACGTCGCAACAACCCAAGTGGAATCCGTCCTGAAGGGGATGGCAGAAGGCCCCTTCGAGGATCTGGACCTCCTTGAAATTGACGGCACCTCCACCATTTTCGTGAATGCAGCTAAAGAACGTGGCATCTCCAGCTTGGACCACCTACGTATGGCAGCATATCGTCTGGCAAAGAAGGCCATGGCCCGACAAATTCCCATAGTTTCCATTATGCTGGCGGATGCTGCGGACGAACAGTTCAAATCCATCGTCCACGGGCTGAACTACGCCAACTACAAGTTCGACGCCTACAAGAGCAAGCAAAAAGATAACTTCCAGGTCACTTTTGAAATCGTTGCCGGTGACAGGGCCAGTGTTTTTAAATCCATCGAAGAAGAAGTCGCTATCGAACAGACCGCAATCACTCTGGCAAAGAACCTGGTGAATACTCCTGCGGCCGACTTGACTCCCGAAGATTTCGTTGAAGATGCAAAGACCATCGCCAAGTACACCAAGGGCATGTCCATCAAGGTCCGTGACATGAAGCAGCTTGAAAAGGAAGGCTTCATGGGTCACATTACCGTAGGCAAGGGAAGCGACCGTCCTCCCTTTATGGTGACTCTGGAATACAAGCCCGCAAAGCCTACGTCCAAGGACCACCTGGTCATCGTCGGTAAGGGTCTGTGCTTTGATACGGGCGGTCTCTGCCTGAAACCGCCTAAATCCATGCCGGAAATGATTAGCGACATGACGGGTGCAGCCACCGCCTTGGCCGCCATCCAGGCTATTGCAGAACTGAATCTTCCCATTCATGTGAGTGCAGTACTTTGCCTTGCTGAAAACGCCATCGGCAACAAGTCTGTCCTTCCTGGCGATATCTTTACCGCAAAGAATGGCAAGACAGTCATGGTAGACAATACGGATGCAGAAGGCCGTCTGGTTCTTTCCGATGGTCTGGCAGAAGCAGGCCTTATTGGCGCCACCCACATTGTGGACTTGGCCACTCTTACAGGCGCCATGGTCCGTGCCCTGGGTTATGCCATCGCAGGCTTCTTCAGCAACGACGATCCGCTGGCTTTGAACATCATCAACAGCGGTGAAGCCTGCTGCGAAAAGTTCTGGAGCATGCCTCTGGAAGAAGAATACGCAGATGGTCTAAAGGATAAGTTTGCAGATCTCAAGAACACGGGTTCCGACGCTGGAGCGATCAGCGCAGCCCTCTTCCTCCAGGAATTTGTACCTGCTGAAACCGCATGGGCACACCTGGATATTGCAGGCACCGCCTTTGTGACCAAGAAGTGGAAGTACACCGAATACGGCGCCACAGGCTTCGGCGTGCAGACCCTCATTGAACTTGCCCGCAGAATGGCAACGCCTGCAACCAAAGAAGATTACCAAAAGGTTTAAAAGCCGGGATTGTCAAAAAAGACGGGCAACTTTGCCCGTCTTTTTTCGTAAGATTACGCACGATAGAAAGTGAAGGACCTGCCCTCGATTTTCTTACTTTCGTAAGTACAGGAATCCGCCTGTTTGTAGAGATCGTCGAAATCGATCTTGCCGCCCCTATAGAACGTAGCGCCCAGACTGACGCAAACCTGATAGTCGTCAAGACCTTCAATCACAACGTTAGACAGTTCCGCAAAGAATCGTCCAAAAGCGAGACATCCCTGCTCCTCAGTCTGAATCTTATTCAGGAAGACCATGTATTCGTCACCGCCCAATCTTAACATGATGTCTCCATCGCGAAAAACCCGGCGCATGGCATCTGCCACCGCTATAATGACCTTATCCCCAATCTGGTGGCCATAGCTATCGTTAATATTCTTGAATCGGTCCACATCAAAGAGGCACAGCAAACCCTTCTTTCCGCCGTGGATGGCTTCCTTGATCTTGGTTACACCGCCATTTCGATTTAACAGCCCAGTCATGGAATCTGTTTCCGCCTGAGAAATCAGTTCCTTTTCACGACGTTTCTGTTCATCAATATCTTCTACAGCAAATATGACAAAACGGGGCAAATCGTCAGACTTGTCATAATCCACATTCACATAACGGGCGCGGCACCAACTCCCTTTCTTTGATAGATATTCGTGGGTAATGGTTCTCTTGCCTTTTAGACGTTCCTTAACGGTCGATACATCTACAAACCGTAGTGCAGCATCCTGAAAATCAGGATCGGCACTGTATTCGATACCTCTTTTCACCAGACGACCGAAATTCTTATCCACTCGATCCAACGCATTATTGAAATTTTCAGTACTGCGAATCTCCGCATACATACCGGTATCCAGATCAGCATGATGCATACTCAAATAAATGGTAGAGACAGACTTCAGGTAACGGGTCATCTGTTCCTGGTTGGTCAGTTCATTCACTCGATGCTCGAAAATAAAACGTTCCAATTTCATACGGGTCATATAGATACCGAGCGCAAGACCCACATTGCTATACACAAGCATATTCGCTACTTCAAGTATACGAGTTTCGGGCGATTTCAACACCATGGCTAAATGGATAAAAAGCAATTCCAGGCAGACGTACATCAAAATCACACGGATCGGCCTAACCGTAAAGAACATTGGCACAATGGCAAACATGACCAGCAAGGAAATGGTCAGCTGATTCGGTGAAGAGATAAACGCCAATACAAACCCAAAGGCAAATAAGTTCAGTTCAAATAGGTCAACAAGCCAATTCAACAGTTTCGGATATTTCGGAACCAGGTAACGGTTTGCAAAGAATATGAAAAGGGAACAGACAAGTCCAAGGGCATAACCTGCACTCTGGGCAACCTTTGCGTCCAGACTCACGGCATTGAACCCAGCCAAAGCCACTAAAAAAAATGGCGACCGCAAGGCGTGAAAAATTATGGAGAGCCTCACTGTTGCTGTGTGCAACAGCACCGGCAATCTTCTGAAACACCGCCGGCTCCGCACTTCCGTAAAGGACGTATTGCTTACACCAATTAAAAGCATTCATTTTCACATCTTTAATGTAAAATAAAAATGAGAGACAGAGCAACAATATGCCTAATTTTTCTATCTTTTACATCGTATGAAGAATGTAGATACTATTGCCGTTCTCGATTTTGGTGGTCAGTATGCCCACCTGATCGCAAACCGTGTCCGCCGCCTCGGCGTTTTCACCGAAATTCATTCCCCCAACTGCGACGTTTCCGAACTGGAAGGCGTCAAGGGAATCATCTATTCCGGTGGTCCCTCCAGCGTTTATGCTGCCGACGCTCCGGAATACAATCCCGAAATATTGAACCTACCGGTACCCAAGCTGGGTATCTGCTACGGTCATCAGCTTATCGCCCAGCAGCTGGGCGGCCACGTTGAACCGGGCAAGGTAAAGGAATACGGTATCGCCGACCTTATCGTTGGCGACGAAAAGTGCCCGATTTTGAAGGACCTGCCCAAGGCCTCCCCCATGTGGATGAGCCATGGCGACCAGGTGACCAAGCTGCCCGAAGGCTACCGCATCGTGGCAAGCACCAAGGACTGCGAAATCGCAGCTGTCGCTTTTGACGAACGCAAGATCTACGGCATCCAGTTCCACCCCGAAGTGACCCACAGTAAGTTCGGCATGAAGCTTCTCGAAAACTTCATCGACATTACCGGCGCTGAAAAAACCTGGAACATGCACAGCTATTTGCCCCTGATTACCGCACGTATCCAGGAACAGGTGAAGGACCGCAAGGTGTTCCTCCTGGTGTCTGGCGGTGTGGACTCTACCGTGGCTTTCGTTCTCTTGAACCGTGTCCTTGGCCCCGAAAAGGTTCTTGGCCTCCATGTGGATAACGGCATGATGCGTCTGGGTGAATCCCAGAAGATCATGGACTTCCTGAAGGCCGAAGGCATGAACAACCTTCAGATCCGCGACGCCAGCGAACACTTCCTGGCAAAGCTCAAGGGCGTTACCGCTCCTGAAACCAAGCGCGGCATCATCGGTAAGGAATTCCTCGTCGTGAAGGACGAGGAAATGGCCAAGCTGAACCTTGACCCCAACCAGTGGATGATGGCTCAGGGCACAATCTACCCCGACACCATTGAATCCGGCGGCACCAAGAATGCCGACAAGATCAAGACCCACCACAACCGCGTCCAGGAAGTTCTGGACCTGATGGAAAAGGGCCTTGTGCTTGAACCCCTTGCAGACCTTTACAAGGACGAAGTCCGTGCCCTGGGCGAAGAACTGGGCATCCCCCACAATCTCGTCTGGCGTCACCCCTTCCCGGGCCCGGGTCTGGGCGTCCGCCTGCTTTGCAGCGATGGCGTTTTGAAGGACGACATGGTCGCTTTCGACGACGTGAAGGACACTCAGGGCGGCAGCCTCGCCGACTACCTGAAGGCAAACAACATTTCTGGCCGCATGCTCCCCATCAAGAGCGTTGGCGTCCAGGGCGATGGCCGTACCTATGCACAGCCATTCCTGCTGACGACCGCCGGCCTCAGCTGGAAGGACTGCGAAAAGTTCTCCACCGAGCTCGCCAACCGTTTCAAGGCCATCAACCGCGTGATCTACCAGATCGGTACCGTGGCCGATGAAGACCCGAAGCTTGTGGAACAGTTCGCAACTCGCGAAAACTTCGATACCCTCCGCAAGTTCGACGACATCTGCACCACCTTCCTGCAGGAAAACAAGCTGTACGAAGAAATCTGGCAGATGCCTGTGGTATCCGTTCCGCTGCGCACCGCAGGCAAGCCCTGCATCGTCATGCGTCCGGTGAACTCCACCGAAGCCATGACCGCAAACTTCGCCGAAATCGACCAGGGCATGCTTGCAAGCCTCTGGCGCAAGTTCGAAGCAGAAGGCGCCGGCTCCCTGTGGTACGACGTCACCCACAAGCCCCCCGGAACCATTGAGTGGGAGTAAGGCGAACGCCGCGACGACAAGCTTGCTTGTCGGCATGGCTGAGCCGCACGACCAGCGCTTGAGCAAAGCGAAAGCGCAATGGGAGTAATGTGCAAGCCGAGCGCCGCGCAAAAAATCCGCAGATCAGAATCTGCGGATTTTTTTTGACTTTTTCTTTTTCCCTAACGATAATAATTTCAGAAAGCCTTATGAAGGAGTAAATTATCATGGCTAGAAAGAAGAAGAATCAGAGCGACATGGACAGCAACATTCCCGAAAACGACGATCTTCCCGAAGAAGAAATGGAGGAATCCTTCGAAGAGGAGGACGGCGAAGAAAGGGGGCTGGACGAACTCTTCGGCAACAGCACTCCAGGCAGCGCACATCGTGACCTGGACGGCTGGGGCAGCGAAGATTACGAAAGCTAAAATTACCGTATAAAAAAAGGCCTCGCTTTTCAGCGAGGTCTTTTTTCAAGTTTTTTTAGCGATTAAGCTAAAAGAATTACTTGGTGATAACGCGAGCCATTTCGCAAACCTTGTTGCTGTAGCCCCATTCGTTATCGTACCATGCGCAAACCTTCACGAAGGTCGGGTCGAGCTGGATGCCAGCCTTGACGTCGAAGATGGAAGTGCGAGCATCGTTGCGGAAGTCGGTAGAAACGAGAGCTTCGTCGGTGTAACCGAGGATGCCCTTGAGTTCGCCTTCAGAAGCAGCCTTCATAGCAGCGCAGATTTCTTCGTAGGTAGCAGCGGTCTTGAGTTCGCAGGTCAGGTCAACGAAGGAAACGTCAGAGGTAGGAACGCGGAGGGACATACCAGTGAGCTTGCCGTTGAGCTGCGGGAGAACCTTACCAACAGCCTTTGCAGCACCGGTGGAAGACGGGATGATGTTTTCGAGAATGCCACGGCCACCGCGCCAATCCTTCATGGAAGGACCGTCAACAGTCTTCTGAGTAGCAGTTGCAGCGTGAACGGTGGTCATGAGGCCACGGACGATGCCGAACTTTTCGTCGAGAACCTTGGAAATCGGAGCCAAGCAGTTGGTGGTGCAGGAAGCGTTGGAGATGATGTCCTGACCAGCATAGGTCTGGTGGTTAACACCATAAACGAACATCGGAGTTGCGTCCTTGGAAGGAGCAGACATGATAACCTTCTTAGCGCCAGCCTGGATGTGCTTGCGAGCCAGTTCGTCGGTCAGGAAGAAACCGGTGGATTCAACAACGACGTCAGCCTGGAGAGCGCCCCAAGTGATGTTCAGAGGATCGCGTTCTGCGAAGATCTGGATCTTGTTGCCATCAACGATGAGGTAGTTCTTTTCGCCCTGTTCGAAGGAAACTTCGTGTTCGAACTTGCCGTGCACGGAGTCATACTTCAGCATGTATGCGAGGTAGTCGACAGTGAGGAGGTCGTTGATACCAACAACCTGGATGTCGTTAGAGAAGTTTTCCACAGCAGCGCGGAACACCATACGGCCGATACGACCGAAACCATTGATACCGAGTTTGAGAGCCATTATTGGATCCTTTTTTATTAGTGAAATGTTTGCACCCCCTACAACAGGAAGCGCTCAACTGACACCAAATTTATTAAAATTGCGTCAGTTGAGTAGGTCTTTTTAGAATTTTTTTTGCATTTTACCCTTATGAATTTGAATTTCGCCAAAAAATTTCGCTTGGTTCCCCTTTTTGGGCTGTTTTTCCTGGTTTCCTGTGCAGGAAATGGTCAACCTCTGACCGAGGCTGGTCCCAAGAGTAGCACCGGAGACACACAGGTAAGCAAGCCTGGCTCCGCCGAAAGCTATTTCGACGACTATTCTCCCAGCGAAACTTCCAATCGCAAGAGTGAGTATTCGGACGCATCCTCCCCTGCCGGTCAGGCAGCAGCCGGTGCAGCCCAATCCGACGGATTCAAGTTCAATCCCCCTAAGGGAGGCTGGGCCCTCATTAGCGGTCCGGAACCAGGCGAATCCGGTATTCCTTACGAATATTACAATGCAAGCACTGGGCGCCGTGCGGTGCTCATGGAAGTAGAACTGCCCAAGGGCGAACCCATGCGTCTCATGGATCGAGCCCAGATGGAAATGCAGGCATTTGAATCCAGCGGCAAGAAGGCTACACTTGCGGAAACCTACCCTGGAGAAGCTTTTGGCGGAACCGGAGCATTCTTTGACGTAGCCGGCAAGCGCTATGACACCCCCTATGAAGCCGTTGGCTTTGTAGTTGGGGGAAGCAACCGAGTTTACACATTGACCCTGTCTGCCACCGACAATGTGCCCGAAACAGGCAAATTGAAGGAAGAATGGCAGGAATTCTTTAGCGATTTCACCCTTTTTGAAGTGGCAGAAGAAAACGGTCCCGAACTTTCCCCGGAAAGAGTACAGCAATACAGTTCCCAGGAACTGGGCTATAGCTGGAGCGTAAAGGACACCCTCTGGCACCACTGGATGGGCATCAGCCGTGAAAATGAGGATCCCGACCTGGTCCTTTCCAACAAGGCCGAGGACGTTTCCCTATTTATATATGGTGCAGATGTTCCTCCCGAAGAAGTAAGCCAGAACGACCTGTTCAAGGTTCTGTTGGTCCGCCTGGGCGTGGATCCTAATAATCCGACGCTGGAGGTTCACCGCCAGAAAGTGGGAGAACGTTATGCTCAGGACTTCACCCTGACCCATGTGGTGAACAAATTCGACTTCCACTATAAGGGACGTTTCTTCTACGACAATGGTCGAGGCATCCTGATTGTCAGCTGGACCCAGGGCGTCAATAAGGGGAAGTACGCCAAGGTTATGGACAACGCCATCGAAGGCTTGAAGATGGGAACGCCCACCGCAAGCGCAGAGGCGGACGCAAAGAAGCAAGCAAAATTCAATGCCGCAGTCATGAGCCAGGTAGGCCTGTTGCGCCTGCTGGAGGACCAACCCCTGGTTGCCTTGAGCTATTTTGAACGGGCCAACAAGATGGATCCGGAAGAACCGCTTTACCTGATCAACTGCGGTTTCGTGTACCAGATGAAGGAACTGTATGGTCCGGGCATTAACCACTTCCAGAGCCAGATGGAGCTGGTCCGTAAGAACGGCAAGCTCCTCTCTATCCTGGGAGAAATGTACGAAGCCCTGTTCGATTACGGTCATGCCCGTGAATACGCGGAAGCAGCCCTTCGCTACACCCCCAATAATCCGGAATATGTCATTAACCTGAGTGACGCCCTCTGGGGTTTAGGTCAGCGTAACCAGTCCTTGATGGTGGTGCAGCGCCTTTACGACACCCAGCCCAATTCCCGTCTGGGCGTTTACCTGGCGAAGACCTACATGGGCCTGGACCAGTACGCAGAAGCTGTGGATATTCTTTACGGTGTTCGTGGCAGATTCGGCATGAGTGTAGAACTGGGCACGACCTTGATGGACGCCCTGATGTTCCTGGGCCGTTACGAGGAGGCTCGTGCCATCGGCGAAGAAACCCTGAACAAGGACCGTAACGATTACAAGATCTGGACCACCCAGGGCAAGATTCTCTTCTATTCCCGCAATTACCGTGAAGCAGAAAAGGCCTTGACCAAGGCTCTTTCCCTCCGCGCGGATAACGAAGACGCAAAGAGTTTCCTTTCTGCCACCAAGGCTTTCCTGGGAAAGGCAGACAACCGTACTTTGCAGAAGCCCATCGACCCGGTGGAACCCCGTACTGCCGACCTGAAGACCATGCTGAACAGCAAGGCCAAGGCCGAAGCGACGGATGGCGACTTTCCTGCAGTTATTCATTACCGTAAGGAAATGCTGAAGGCTGATAAGGGCGCCAGCTGGACTCGTTCCGAAGAAATGCTCATGGAAATCCTGGATACCCGCGGTACTGCAATCTATCGCGAATTCACCTTCGATTTCCTGCCCGGTTTTGACCGCATTTACCTGAACGCCCTGGAAGTTTACGATTCCAACTGGAAGCTGAAGCAGAAGGCCAATCTGAACGGAGCCTACATTACCTACGCAACCGAAGTGGGTGGAGGAAATGAATCCCAGACGGCACACTTCCCCTTGCAAGAACTGGCTCCGGGTGACTTCATCTACCTGCAGTTCAGCCGTACCAATATTGAAAACAAGGGCATGATTCCGTACACGGACTTCATCAGTTCCAGGGATATTCCTATCGGTGAATCCGTATTCCGCATTTACGCCGACACCAGCAAGTTCGTGACGGAAGAATACGGCGATATCAAGAAGAAGAACATCAAGGGTGGCGTGGAATGGTCCGTTGAAGATCCTGTAGTTATCCGCAAGGAGCTTTACATGCCTGTCTACCAGGACTTCGGTTCCGGCGTTCTCCTGACAGGTAAGCAGAAGTGGAGCGAAGTCGGCGAAGACTATGAAAACCTGATTAAGCATCAGTTCAAGCAGGCTGTCGCCGTACGCGAAAAGGCCCTGGAAGTGAAGGGCCGTAAGGCTGGCGACAATGCGGTACACGCACTGGCCCGATTCGTCCGTAACGACATCCGTTATCGTGATATTCGCTTCGGTGGCCATAGCTTGATTCCTCAGACAGCGGAATCCACCCTGAAGCAGCACCGCGGAGACTGTAAGGACATGGCCCTTCTCCTGAAGGAAATGCTGGAAGCCATTGGCGTCAAGAGTTATCTCACCGCCATCCACCTGAAGGAAGAAGGCTACGAACACCTGCCCACCATCCAGCAGTTCAACCACATGATTCTCTACGTCCCTAAGCAGGGCGACATCAGCGAAATGTGGATTGACGCAACGGACAAGACCGGAAACGACCGCCCCATTCCTCTGGACATGGAAGGCAAAGTGGCCTTGGTCATTGACGGTGAAAACAGCCATGTGGTCACTACCCCGGTTCTTGAAAAGAACCAGGAACATCAAATTGCCATTGAACACCGCCTGTTTATTTCCAATAACGGGGAAAGCCAATTCCGCGATTCCGTAACGCTGGCAGGTAAGTTCGGCAGCGCCATGCGAAACCGATTCTACGGCCGTGACGTGAAGGAACAGGAGAAGCTGATGGAAGAATTCCTGATGGCAGGCATTCCCGACGTAAGCATCGGCAACGTAAAGATCGGCAACTTGACGGAATTCAACAAGCCCCTTACTTTGGTCGTAACGTACGCCTCCAAGGGATACTTCGGCCAGGGAGGTTCCGAACTGAAGGGCCGCTTCCCCAATGTCTGGGAACGAAGCCTGTTCAGGTTCCCCAAGGTGAACAAGCGCCATCATCCCATCCGTATGCCTCAGGAAACCCTATTCAGCTACAGCTTGAAGGTTACAGCCGAAGGTGGCCGCGAAGTAGACGTTACCGGACCGAAATCCTTTAGTCGCGAGCCAGACTACGTCAGCTACGATAAGGGTTGCAAGGATAATGCCGCACAGAGCTGCATCAACTGGACTACATTTGCCCTGTATGCAGACGCTAGCGAGTACGAAAAAATCCGTCAGGAATGGACTTACTTGCTAAGCGAGACAAGCCCCATGATCGAGGTAAAGTAACTCTTACAGACTGTACAGAAAAGCCGTACCATTCGTGGTACGGCTTTTTTGCATGACAAGCTTTTTTTTCTAAATTTCGCGCCACTATGAGTATTGCAATTCCCCAGCTGCCGAAAGGCACACGCGATTTTTATCCTGAAGCACAGCGCATTCAGAACTATATCTTTGACACTTGGCGTAAAACCGCCGAAGAATTTGCCTACGAAGAATACGAAGGCCCCATGTTCGAACATCTGGAGCTGTACACCGGCAAATCCGGCGAGGAAATCGTAAGCCAACTTTACAACTTTGTGGACAAGGGCGACCGCGAAATCGCCCTCCGCCCCGAAATGACCCCGACGCTCGCCCGCTTGGTGATCCAGAAGGCTCGTGAACTGAAGAAACCCTTCAAGTGGTTCTCCATGCCTCGCCTGTTCCGTTACGAAAAGGCTCAAAAGGGTCGTCTCCGCGAATTCTTCCAGCTGAATATGGACATTATCGGTACCGAAAGCATCTACGCCGAAGCCGATTTGATGGCATCTATCGCCACTATGCTCCGTAAGTTCGGCCTCGAAGACACTGATTTTGCTATTGGCGTTAGCTCCCGTAAGCTTCTGGCCACCTACCTTGAGGAAATCGGCGCACCGAACCCGGTTCTCGTTTACCCTGTTCTGGACCGCCGCCTGAAAATTGGTCCCGAAGCATTTGCAAAGGCTCTTGCCGACGCAGGCCTTACCGACGAACAGGTTGCAAAACTGGACGCATTCATGAGCTGCAAGTCCATTGAAGAAGTCCAGGCTGCAGTCAAGAGCGAAGCCGCTACCGCAGCACTTGCTGAAATTCAGGATTTGTTCGCCACTTTGGAAGCAGCAGGCTTTGGCAAGTGCGTGAACCTGGATTTGAGCATCGTCCGTGGTCTCGCCTACTATACCGGCATCGTTTTCGAAGTGTTCGACAAGGGTAAGTCCATGCGCGCTATCGCAGGTGGTGGCCGTTACGACAGCCTTACTGAAAAGCTGGGCGGCGACCGCATTCCGGGCGTAGGCTTCGGTATGGGCGACGTGGTGCTTGCTGACCTGCTCCGTGAACACGGCAAGCTTCCCGACCCCAAGCAAAGTGTTGACTTCTACATCGCAAGCTTTACAAACGACATGAAGAAGGTCTTCGAAACTGCACAGACCTTCCGCGCAAGTGGTAATTCCGTTTCCCACCCGCTGGCATCCATGAAGATGGGCAAGCAGCTGGACCAGGCAAACTACCAGGGCGCAAAGATCGTTGTATACGTTGATGGCGACAAGGCTGCCGCAGGTGAGTTCGAATACAAGGACCTCCGCGACGGTACCATGCACGTCGGTAACGTAGAAGCAATCAAGGCAGCCCTCTAAGGATTCCATGACCCCGTTAAAAACTCTTCTTAGTATTCTTAGCCTTTTCGTAGTCCTTGGCCTTATGGCCATCGTCTACCCCGAAAAAGGTATTTCTGTTGGCGACTTTACACTTCGATTCCCGGCACTTACGGATATTTTCGTGAAGGATGACGGACAGGCTAGCGATTCCTCTGAAGTCGCCCAGGCTGACCCGGAAGCAGTCCTCAAGGAAATGCTGGAAGCAACCCGCCAGAAGGAATTCGCAGAATTCTCCGACTCCCTGAATTTCTATGAAGAGTTTTTCCAGAAGGGTCGTACCAGGTTTGACCTGCCTAACAACGACCCCACCTGGTTTGACCGCTTTTTCCTGCACTTGGAACTTGCAGAGATGGATAGCACCGTTGTTCACATCGTGCATTATGGCGACTCCCAGCTGGAAGAAGACCGCATTTCCTCCACCATTCGTGAAGACCTGCAGTCTAAGTTCGGCGGCAACGGCCCCGGCCTCCTGCCTCCCATCCTGAATACTCCGTCCATGAACACTTCCTACTGGAACAGTGGCGACCTGAAACGTTTCATGGTATATGCAACAGCGGACGACATGGCAACCCATAACCGTTACGGCATTCTAGCCCAGATGGCGGAACTGAACGGCAATGCTGTGATCGGCCTGAAGAAGCGTGTTGAACGTAAGGACAAGTTCCCCCACGTAGGTGGTTATGCCACCATTAAGGTTCTGGCTGGCAAGCGCGGCAACCTCAAGCTTAAGCTTACGTACGAAAGTTCCTATCAGGATTCTGTAGGTGTTAACGAAGACGGTACCGTAAAATACAAGAAGAAGACAAAGACTGTAGACGCAGGTGCACCCCAGGTCGAAAAGATGAACAAGCTGGCGGTGTACACCTGGAAACTTGCAGATACCACCTCCAGTGCCAAGATTAATCTCAGTGGCAACACGGACATTTACGCCATCGCTGCAGATGGTAAGTACGGCGTAGCTGTGGACAACGTGGCAATGCGTGGAAGTTCCGGCACCATGTTCCACAAGATCGACGCCGAGCTCCTTGCGGAATCCTATAGGGCGATGAACGCCCGTCTGATTATTATGGAATACGGCGGAAATCTTGTTCCCGGCACTAGTTCCAAGAACATCGACTGGACCAAGAAGATCATTACGAAGCAGATCAAGACCATCCAGGAAGCAAACCCCAACGCAGACATTCTATTCATCGGTCCTGCAGACATGGCAAAGCAGGTGGATGGTAAGTGGCAGACCTATCCGGCTCTGAACATGACCATCAAGGCTCTTCGCGAAGTTGCTCTTGAAAACGGTCTGGCATACTGGGATATGCACCGAGTCATGGGCGGAAATGGTTCCATCATGAAATGGGTTAAGAAGGAACCTCCTCTGGGCTTTACGGACCACGTTCACTTCACTCGTCGCGGTGCTGCCTACATGGGCGACCTGTTTAGCGAAGCTTTGAAGATGCATTACGATTACTTCAAGTTCCGCGACAGGCACGACATTAGCGACGCCAAGCTGAAGGAAATCCACGAATTTAAGAACGCCAAGACTAAGGACGCTGCAGCGGAAGCAGCCCCGAAGCAAAATTCTAAAAAAGCCCCGGAGACTAAGAAATGAGATTTGTAGCCGCCCTGTTGCTTCTATTGTCGGTTATGGTCTGTGCTCGCCCCACGGACAAGCCGGGCGCCTATTCATCCAACGCAGAGAAGTACGATTTCATCGACACCTCCCTCAACATCATCCAGTTTCCGAAAGGTGATGCAAAGTTCCAGCCTTTATTCAACAAGCTGGATACGCTTGTATTTGAAAATCGTGGTCAGGTGAAAATTCTCCACATCGGAGGATCACACCTTCAAGCGGACGTCATTTCCGGACGAATCCGTGAGCATTTCGTAAAGGAATATCCGGGTGCATCTGCAGGCCGCGGCTTTATCTTCCCCTACTCCGCAGCAAGAACCAATACGCCATCCAGTTATGCCTCCAAGTACCAGGGTATCTGGGACAGAAGCATGAACATCATGCGTGAAGTGACAAAGCCTCTCGGACTTCTGGGTATCGCCGTAAGCACAAGCGACCCTCGTGCAGAAATCACCTTGCTGTTGAACAAGTATAACGCAACACCCATCTGGAACGAATCCAGCATCCGCCTGTTCGGTTACAGCGACAGCAACAACGTGGTACCCGTACTGAAAGTGGATTCCATGGAAATTATGGGCATCCAGGATACCGCAAGCGGAAGCTTCGTATTCACGCCACCCCATCCCATTGACACCATCCAGATCGCTTTCCGCTGGACTGACACAACTTATCAGAGTTCCATGACCCAGTTCGTGACGGACTCCCTCATTCAGGATTCCATCACCCGCGTCCAGGATTCCCTCCAGCACATTCAGGATTCCATTGCAGCCTTGAATCCCAAGGCAAAGTCATCTTCCAGCGCAAAGAGTTCCTCCTCTTCGGCAACTGCCTTAGGTGTTGCCAAGACAGACATTCTGTTGGACAATTCCGGAATCGCCCTGGATTCCATGTTTGAAGGAGAATGCGACGTGCTGGATACCGCATGTCTCGCCCTGGAAGAACGTAGAAGTCTAGACGAAGCAAAGCAGATTACTGATACTTTGGCAAGCGACTCCAACAAGGTTCGCGTCCGTCCACGCTTTACTCTTACCGGCATCCTGACAGAGACGAACGCCCCGGGCATTTCCTACTCCAACGTGGGTATTAACGGAGCTCGCGTTCCCAGCTATTTTGAAGAAATCTGCCCTCAGTTCGAGAATGAACTGAAGTTCTTCAAGCCGGACCTGGTCATTTTCGCCATTGGCATTAACGATGCCAACGTGGAAAAATTTGACGCAGACGGGTTCCGCAAGAATTACGAACAGCTCATTGCGAGAATCCAGAAGGTAAGCCCCAAAACAGCATTTATCTTCGAGACCAACAACGACATGTACCGCAAGGTAAAGCGTCGTTACGTCCAGCACCCTGTCGGAGAAACTGCCCGCAAGGCATTCTTCCAGTTGGCCGAAAAATACGGTGCAGGCGTATGGGACAAGTTCTCCCTCATGGGTGGCCTAGGATCTATGGCCCAGTGGGAAAAGGCAAACCTGGCAAAGAAGGACAAGGTACACTTCAACCTGAATGGCTATCACCTTCTAGGAGACCTGTTCTTCAAGGCATTCGTCAGCGCCTATCAGGAACACATTGCAGCCCTGCCTGCGCTTGAGCCTGTTGCTCCCGCTGCAGACACGACCCAGGCAAAACCCGCTGCGGCAACACCAGCAAAAGCAGCAACAGCTGCCCCGGCAGCTGCACCCGCCAAGAAATAGTTTAACGCTCTACTGATAGATTATTATGGATTACATCCTCCCCTTCCTCACTAGAACTTTTGCTTTTGACCCCAATAGTCCCCTGCTATTCACGCAGTTCTATTTCTGGGGCTTCTTCGCTGTCGTATTCGCAGTCCTGACTTTGGTACACAACAAGATCCTGATGCGCAATACGTTCCTGTTTGCCACCAGTATGTTCTTCTACTATAAGACCAGCGGAAGCTATGTCTGCATCCTGGCATTCTGCGTGGTCGCCAACTTCTTCATCGGAAAGTTCATCGAGAATACCGACGAAAAATGGAAAAAGAAAGCATGGATGATTCTCTCGGTCATTATTGACCTTTTGGTTCTGTGCTACTACAAGTACGCCTACTTCTTCCTGGATGTGCTTTACGATATCTTCGGCGTAGAACTTCATGTCTACAATTTCTTTGCAGCCGCCAGCAACGCCATGTTCGGCACCAATTCCCTGGTGGACCGCATCGTCCTGCCGGTAGGTATTTCCTTCTTTACCTTCCAGGCAATGAGTTACTGCATCGACATCTACCGCGGTAAGATCAAGGCCGTTACAAACATCCTGGATTTCGGTTTCTACCTCACGTTCTTCCCCCAGCTGGTGGCAGGTCCCATTGTTAGAGCAGACAAGTTCGTTCCCCAGCTCTATAAGAAGTTCTTCCTCCCCCGCAGGACTTTCGGCATGGCTGTATTCTGGATTCTGAACGGTCTTGCCAAGAAAATCATTCTTTCCGACTACCTGTCCACCAACTTCGTGGACCGAGTATTCGATACCCCCCTTCTGTTCACGGGCTTTGAAAACCTGATTGCCCTGTTTGCCTATTCCCTTCAGGTCTATGCCGACTTCTCCGGTTATACGGACATTGCAATCGGCGTCGCCCTCCTGATGGGTTTCCGTCTTCCCCAGAACTTCAACAGTCCTTACAAGGCGTTGTCTCCTACGGAATTCTGGCGTCGCTGGCATATCAGTCTTTCCAGCTGGCTCCGCGATTACGTTTATATCCCCCTGGGCGGTAACAGAGGCGCAAGTGTCGGCACCTATTTCTGGATTGGTTTCATCAGCCTCGTAGCCATCATCCTTTCCGGTAGCGGCTGGGTAGGCCTTGCCATCGGCCTGTTCCTCCTTTATATTGCCCTATTCGCCTACTTCAAACCCGAATCCCGCAAATTCATCACCACCAATATGAACGCCATGTCTACCCAGATTATCGGTGGTTGGTGGCACGGTGCCAGCTGGAACTTCATCATCTGGGGCGGTCTGAATGGTTTTGGCCAGGTATTCAACAAGTTCTGGGTGAAACGCGGTATTACGTTCCGCGCCTCCGTTTCCTTCGTCCTGTTTGCCGTAAGCGCAATCGTCTTCAAGAATGGCGGCTACCCTATTTTCGCAATTACCGCAGTCTGGTTCGGTGTTCTGTTCTTCGGCATTTATGCAGTTATGATTTTCCGCTTGTTCAGCGACAAGACCTACCACTGGCTCTACACCTCCTGGAACGTGACCTTGACATTCGTCTTCATCACCTTCACCCGCCTATTCTTCCGCGCAGGTTCTAATTTGGACCCGGCCGAAGCAAATGAAGTCGCCTGGAATACAGCCAAGAACATGGTCCAGCAGATGGGAACCGCCTGGCAGCTGGATACAATCCCCACCATCGCATGGGCTCATATCAACATCATCCTGGTGTTTATTGCAGGTATGCTGATCCACTGGATTCCAAAGAAGGTCAAAAGTCGTTACCGCATCACCTTTGCAAGCCTTCCCATACCCGCAATGGTAGCTGCAACAGCGGCAATTATCTTCGTAATTTACCAGTTCATGAGTGCCGATTCCCAGCCGTTCATTTACTTCCAGTTCTAGTTATCCGCTAATCTAGCGTAAAATTCGAAAAAAAAGCATTAAACGTCCCTTTTAGCGGGGACGTTTTTCCTATTTGTAAAAAGTTTATGTAGTTTTTTTGTAAGAAAATTCCGCAGGTTCTATGGATATACAATTTCAAACTTGTAGCCTGATCATCATCGTACTGATACTTGTGATACAGACAACTCACAAGCGTCTTATGTTGCGCAGTGAACGTATCTTCCAAAGAGCCCTAATCCTTACAACAATCATGTTGGTTCTGGATATATCCACATCATTATGCATCACCCATATTGATGATATTCCAGGATGGTTGTCAAAATCCGTTTGCACGGCCTTTGAGATAACCCTCATATGGTGTTCCGGTATTGTGCTCGTATACCTAATGGCGGACATCATCGACAAAAAAAGATACATCCTGCTCAACAAGTTTGTCCTCTTAACGATCCTTATAGAATCCCTAACCACTATGGCCCTGCCCATGGATTTCAATCCGGCAGGATTCGCCGAGGGTCCCGCCATCCAGGCAGGATACGGCTGGTTTGTTTTTAACTTTATCGTCACGTTAGTATTCCTCGTTAAGAATCACAATAAGATCAGCAGGCGCAGGCGCTTCGGGATCGTTCTGTGGATTGGCATCTGGTTAATCCTTACCATGACAGAAATGCTATACCCTCAGTGGCCCCTTATTAGCCTGGCCATTACCTTGGGAATTCTACTTCTGTTCGGCCTTCTGGAAAAGCCTGAATCCAAATTGGAAAAGCAGTATGGATGTTTCAACTACTTTGCCTTGATCAGTTTCCTCGAAGAAATGGTGGAAAACCAAACACCCATTTCCATAATTACAGTTTCACTCAAGACAGAAGGAGTCCTGTCAGGCAAGAATCTTTACGAAGCCGGCAGGCAAGTCCTGGATGTTCTGGAAAGGCACGGCGACGTATGGATTTTCAGAGGGATCAATCAGGACTTTATCAGCGTCTCAAAAAAAAGAGAGGCCATTGAAGAGGTATCCGCAGATCTAGAAAGGGAAGCGAAGCAATTCCCTAAGAAAGCCCGTTACGCACGTATCATACGCAGCTACGAAAACACAACCTTCTCTTCGGCAAACGAGATCCTCCAGTTCCTGAATTACCTCAAGAAACGAGACAATGAACAAACTCGGATCTTTGACGCTACAGCAGAGCTCATCCAATCCTTCCATAACAAGGAGATGATTAAGATCGAACTGCGAAACGCCTTGATCGAGAATCGCCTAGAAGCTTTTTTCCAGCCCATCTATTCCGTTCACGAAAAGCGTATTACTTCCTGCGAAGCATTGGCCCGAATCCGAAAGAAAGATGGCGAACTTCTCATGCCCAGCGAATTCATTCCCATCGCAGAGGAAAACGGTAGTATTCTTGAATTGGGATATAAGATCTTTAAACAGACCTGCGATTTCCTCTCCCATAATGAAAACCTCGTGAATTATGTAGAAGTAAATCTTTCCGTGGTTCAATGCGAGGATGAAGGGCTGGCAGAAAAGTTGATTGAAATTATGGAGGAATACAATATTCCACCAAAGAAGATTAATCTTGAAATTACGGAAACAGCCTCCATCGTAACCAAGCAGAAACTGCTCAAGAATATGCAGATCTTGCTGGATTACGGCGTTACCTTCTCCCTGGACGACTTCGGCAAGGGCGAATCCAATTTGATGTACGTAGTGGAAATGCCCATTTCTATCGTGAAACTTGATTTCGACATGAGCAAGTCCTACTTCAAGAACCAGAAGGCAAAGTACGTCGTAAATGCAGTGGAAAACATGTCCCACGGTCTAAACCTGAAGCTCGTGGCAGAAGGTATCGAAAGCGAAGATGAACTGAACGCGATGATAAGGCAGAATATTGACTATATCCAGGGTTATTACGTATCTAAGCCTCTTCCCAGACAAGAGTTCATCGACTTCGTCCAGAATTATAACAAGAGCTAGATTTATCTATCTTTGTGAACATGGCTGACGCAAGCAATTCCGCCCTGGAAAAACGAATCAAGAAACATGTGATCGGAAAACCCCACCGCTTTATGGCGGTGGCTCCTTTGGGATTTGAAGATACTCTTGCCGAAGAACTGAAGTACATTGGCGTGGAGTGCGCCGCGGGTATACAAGTTGCTGGCGACGGCAAGGTGGAATTCACCGCCAAGATTACGGAAGCATGGAAAGCCGTAGCCTACAGTCGAATCGCAAACCGTGTGCTCATGGAAATCGGAAATTTCAAGGCCGAGAATTTTGGGCAGCTGGAAAAAGGCGTAGCAGCAGTGCCGTGGGAACTTTTTTTAGGCGAGCGGAGCGCAGCGAAGTCGAGGAATCTAGGCATTCACGTCACTTGCAAACATTCTCGTCTGTACCATAGCGACGCAGTCAAGGAACGTATTCAAAAAGTCGTTCTGAACTCGTTTCAGAATCAGCAGATCAATACAGAATATTCGCAAAACCTTTATGTAACGCTCATCGATGACCGTTGCACCCTATGGCTGGACTTAGCTGGCGAAGAACTTTACAAGCGGGGACATGAACGTTTTGTGGCGGAAGCCCCCCTAAAGGAAACCATCGCCGCCGCCATGATATTTGAGGCCTCAAAAATTGCGGGCACCCCCATACCTCAAAGCACCGAAGGTGCGACCCCACACCTCAAAGCGAGCGAAGCGAGCGCCCCTCTTCCTACTTCCAACTTCCCACTTCCTACTTCCTACTTCCTACTTCCTACTATTATTGACCCCATGGCCGGCAGCGGAACGTTCAGTCTTGAAGCCGCCTACATCGCCAACGGTCTTATTCCCGGAAAATGTCGCGATTTCGCCTTGAAGCACCAGCCCGCATTCAAGGAAGGCACCTGGAACTTTATTCTGAAAGGACGTCATTCTGAAACAGCAGCGCCCTTTCGTCATTCTGAGCAGCGAAGCGACGAAGAATCCACGACAAACCTCCTCACCATTATCACCAGCGATATTTCGGAACGCCCCGTCGACATTATTAAGCACAACGTCGACGTTTCTCCCCTGGCAGAAATTGCGCAGTCCAATCCAGACGCGGTTACCATCAACCCGCAGCTGAAGGATTTCTTTACCTACACCATCGATGACATCTGCGCTGTTCAACCGCCCGCAAATCAATCATCAATCATTTTACTGAATCCGCCCTATGGCAAGCGCCTGGCTATTGACGCTCCGAAACTTTATACTAAAATCGGAAAAAAACTGAACGAACTTGCTGGCGTCACCGTAGCAATTCTTGTTCCTAAGGATTGTATGGAACCCTTGCTGAAATACTGCCCCACGCTCAATCATCAAAAGAATGAATCCGTCAAGCTTATAGAAACGAGTCACGGCGGATTCAGCTTGAACGCCATTTTTGCAAAAATTTAGACAAAAATTCAAATGGTGTAACATACATTTTACTCACAAAACACTACACTAGAAATAGACCGTTTGGTATATTTTATCTGGGTTGAAAAATGGGTAAAAAATGTTAAAATTCCAAGAAATTATAATTCTGATAGTCGGCGCAATGATCATTCCAGCTATTTTGGGAATCATGAGCACCGGAGGTAAAAAGGGCATTCCCGCATTCACCGCAATTGCAGGAATCTTGGCGGCATTGCCTATCGTCCCCATAATCTATTACTTCATAACAACATTCCTTCACCATCCAGAACTTTACGCAACGATCAACTGGACTGCATTTCTGGTTCTGACCCTTCAGTTTGTAACTATATCCCTCGCTATGATTGACGCAATCGTTCTTGGGGGAGCCTTCAAGAAGGAACCGGTCAAGACAATCCTATACATTTTTCTTTGCATCGGAATCTGTAGTGCATTCTTCTTTGGCCTGGACCATTTCAACAATAATATGAATCAAGTCCATTTCGTTCTGAAAGATATACTACACTCTTTTGATCAACTGTCAAAAGCAGCCTAGCAAGCACCATTCTGCAACATCACGCAATATTGAAACCAGGCAGAAATGCTATATTTCTGCCTGTTCAAATTTTATAGCATCGGCGCAGCCCCGCCCCGCATATACGGAACTGCGCAATTTATGAGGTAACATTATGCCGAAACTTCGTTCGTTGAAGACTATGGAAGGCCGCGAAATGGCCGGTGCACGTGCCCTTTGGCACGCAACAGGTACCAAGGTGGAAGACTTTGGCAAGCCGGTGGTTTGCGTTGTTAACAGCTACACCCAGTTCGTTCCGGGTCACGTTCATCTGAAGGACGTGGGTCAGATCGTCGCCCGCGCTATCGAAGCCGCCGGTGGTGTTGCCAAGGAAATGAGCACCATCGCCGTGGACGACGGTATCGCCATGGGTCACGACGGCATGCTTTACAGCCTCCCCTCCCGCGACCTCATTGCCGACTCTACCGAATACATGGCTAACGCACACCGCGCAGACGCTCTCGTCTGCATCTCCAACTGCGACAAGGTTACTCCGGGTATGCTCATGGCTGCAATGCGCCTCAACATTCCTGCAATCTTTGTTTCCGGCGGTCCCATGGAAGCTGGTCACGTCACCACTAAGGACGGCCAGGATCGCGCTCTCGACTTGATCGACGCAATGATCGACTCCGCAGACAACTCCGTTTCTGACGAAGAAGTTGCCGCTATCGAAGCTAACGCCTGCCCCACTTGCGGTTCCTGCTCCGGCATGTTCACCGCAAACTCCATGAACTCCCTGACCGAAGCTCTTGGCCTTTCTCTCCCGGGCAACGGCACCATCGTCGCCACCCACTCCGAACGTAAGAAGCTGTTCGAAGCTGCCGGTAAGCGCATCGTGGAACTCTGCCACAAGTATTACGACGAAGGCGACGAAAGCATCCTGCCCCGTAGCATCGCTACCATGGACGCCTTCGAAAACGCCATGCGTCTGGACATCGCCATGGGCGGTTCCTCCAACACCGTGCTCCACCTGCTGGCTGTTGCACAGGAAGCTGGCGTCAACTTCACCATGAAGGACATCAACCGTCTTTCCCTGAACACTCCTTGCATCTGTAAGGTTGCTCCCACCGTTCACAACATCCATATCGAACAGGTGAACCGCGCTGGCGGTATCATGGGCATTCTCGGCGAACTGGACCGCATGGGCCTCATCCACAAGAACGCAAAGACTGTTCACGCCGCTACCATGGGTGAAGCCCTGGAAGCTAACGACATTATGCGCGGCAACGCTACTGAAGAAGTCAAGCAGCGTTATCTCGCAGGCCCCGGCCGTAAGTACAACCTGGTTGCATTCAGCCAGAGCACCTACTACGAATCTCTGGACATGGACCGCGCAACTGGCGCAATCCGCGATGGCGAACATGCCTACACCAAGGACGGCGGTCTCGCTGTTCTCTACGGCAACCTGGCTCAGGACGGCTGCATCGTGAAGACAGCAGGCGTTGACGAATCCATTTGGAAGTTCACTGGCCCGGCAGTTGTGTTCGAATCTCAGGAAGACGCTGTCAGCGGCATCCTTGGCGACAAGGTGAAGGCTGGCGACGTTGTGGTTATCCGCTACGAAGGTCCTAAGGGTGGTCCGGGCATGCAGGAAATGCTGTACCCCACTTCTTACCTGAAGAGCCGTCACTTGGGCAAGAGCTGCGCTCTCCTTACCGACGGTCGCTTCTCTGGTGGTACCAGCGGTCTTTCCATCGGCCATGCTTCTCCGGAAGCAGCCAACAAGGGTAACATCGGCCTGGTTGAAACTGGTGACGTTATCGAAATCGATATCCCGAACCGCACCATCAACGTGCAGCTCACCGACGACGAACTGGCAGCACGCCGCGCCGCAATGGAAGCTCGTGGCGAAAAGGCATGGAAGCCGGTTTCCCGCGACCGCGTAGTCTCCAAGGCTCTGCAGGCTTACGCCGCCATGGCAACAAGCGCAGACAAGGGCGCTGTCAGAGATCTGTCTTTGATCGGCGTAAAGTAACCTTAGAAGGCAAACGGCGCGGAACACATCCGCGTCTTGCCTGAAAAAATCCCGAGTGTTCATCTGGACATCGCGGGATTTTTTCATATCAATACTATTTCAATTTTAAATGCCAAAGAATGTTCGTCGCTGAACCAACCCAAGGAAGCATTGCCGGAGCATACGGATTCTTTTCATTAGGCCAACCCGTCCAGACCTTGTCGCTATATTCATAGAATTGCTCTGGGAGATAAGCTAAAGGAATTGCAGGCTGGTCTTCCATGAAAATCTGATTCAATTTTCTATACGCTGCTATTTTATGATTTTCTTCATCCATCAACGGAATCAATCCTAGCAAACGATCTATTTCAGGGCGATATCCCGAAGAATTTGGATCATTATATCGACCAATATTAGTACCAGCCCAACTACCAATAGGCTGCCAATCCTTAGCTTGGCCCATCACTTCATTAAAGCGGCTCCATGGGAGGGATGGAGTTACATCGGCAGCAGGCTTGTGTATAACCAAATCAAAATTACCTAGGCCCATTACGGGCCAATACTGTCCACCGTCCACATAAGACGCCTCAATATCAATACCGGAATAACGAAGATATAAAACTACATTGTTTACCATAGCCTCCCAATCAGTCCAACCGGCAGGGCAAGTAATCTTAAGAGTTGGAAGTCGACGGCCCTTCATTTCCATGTGAGAGAGCATTCCTTCATCATTCCACACGGACTTGATGCCTATAGAAGAAAGCATTCTCTGAACAGTATTTTTACGTTCTGAATCGTAATCAAAGTTCAGCGGGGTCCCGTATTTCTGTAAATCCGATGTTCTTACGTACTTTTTCTCTAAACCATAAGGATTTATAAGACCAGGCTGCATTTGTGGCGAGTATCCAGAGATAGCACGTTTACTTAACACATCATAGTTAATTGCGGTAGCCATAGCCCTTCTAAAAACTTTATCATCCAAAGGAGGTTTCGTAGTATTAATCATTAGCATAGGCATCGCTGCGGGAGTGAAATAGGGAGCGCGATCACTCCAAGTACGCACCCCAAAAGGAACCTTGCGTTGGATTCTAGGAATAAAGGAAATTGAAGCGTCAACCAAGCCATCCCTTATCGCGGCCCCCAATTCTTCATTGAAAGCGAAAATCGGATGGACGATATATTTTGGAGCAGGCTTTTTTCCATTATGAAGAGCATCATTTCCCCAATAGTCGTCGCGTCGCTTCAGAACAATTCGATCGTCACCATATTGCATCAAATTGTAGGGACCAGAAACAACTGGATTTTTATCCATTGGCATCCGCTTTACTTCATCCTGGCCCTTCTGATTCACAAGCGGTTCATAAACGTGAGACGGAACAATTCGAACAGATTGTAATAAATCATAAACTAATAGAGGATTATTTTTTCCATTTATATTCACCTTAAAATGAAGGCGTTCTGCCTTATTCTTAGATGATTCAGCGTTTATTTCAGAGATAATTTCACTGACATTAACACGTCCCTTAAAAAAAGAAAATATGACATCCTTTGACGAAACCTTCTTTCCATCACTCCATTTTGCAGCAGGATTCAATTCAACAACAATCGTTTCGTTGTTGGATTGATTTTCTATCAATTTTCCAAGCAAAGGTTCCATTTCTGCAGTTAGCGAATTATAAACCAGCAAGGGTTCATACATTAGATTAAAATGACCACCAGCAGGCCAAGAAGCGGCCCAACTTTCGGCTAATGGATTGAAATTGGTAGGTTCAGAATATTGCTGACCAGTTAGATAAAGAGTTTCCTTTCTTGGAGTAGACTTATCCAAAGGCATGCGTCCGGTTTCCGTGCCTAGGGACAAAAGTTCAAAACAATTTTCTAGTGCGTCCCAACTAGAATTGCCATCAGGTAAAAAAAGTCCATCATCTTTATGCCCAAGGTATCTGCTGATGGTGACTTGGCCATACTCATTAATCCCAGCCATAGGCTTATTTGTTGATTCCCGATAAATGGTTCCCTCAGGACACCCACCAATATCTTTCTGGGCGAATTTAAGTCGCCAAGTAAATTTGTTTAACTTGCCTAGAAATATACTCTAATGGGGTGAGAAATCCAAGTCGTTTTCTCGGCCGATTGTTC